>CAISTO010000410.1 GCA_903888395.1 uncultured Bacteroidota bacterium
AAAAGGATAATGGCTACGATAAAAGTTAATCCTAATGTTTTAAATAATATGCTACTTGAATAATCATTATTTTTTAAGTTAAAAATAACTATTAAAAGACCAATAGTTATTGAATAATAAAACAAACATTCAAATATGGTACAATGGTTTTGTAACAATAAAACATCTTTAAACTGAATATAGAAATAATGGAATTGAAGTTCAATATCTGAAAAATTGGTTATGAAAAACTGATCATATATTGGGTCTTTTTCAAAGCCATGTTTAAGGTCTAGAATTAATAAAATTCCAATCAATAAAAGTATTACAGTATTAATAACTGGAAAAATCAATTTGGATTTTAAAAATGCAGCACTGAATAAATGGTTTCTAACTTTTTTGTTAAATAATATGTAAAACAGCACAAAAACATAATAAACTAAACTTAATTCGCTTACCCAAACCGCCAAAATAGAAGTAAAAACGGTAAAAAATAGTTTTAAATATTCTTTCCAATTCCATTTTTCAAACGTTGTTATTTTATTAAATAAATCATTTATAAAAAGGGTGGCAAGTGCCAAAGTAAAAAACTGTCCTTGATACGGATGACCAATTAAAATAATAAAAAAATAGGTTGGATGTGGGAAAAATACCGCAATACAAAATAATAATTTTGCCCAATTACTTTTTAAATATTTTGAAAATATAAACCATCCAATAACTAGCATCATATAATTAATGATAGAAACTAAAATGATAGGATGAATTTTTATAAATGAATAAAAAAAGGTACTGATTAAAGGCAATAAACTACCCAATCTATTTTGTCCCCAGTAATAAGAATCTGCAGGCCATTGAAAGTTTTTTATCATCAAAACCTGAACAGCTTGATCTGAATTAAAACAGTCAATATTTACAGCAGAAAAAAAGTAAAATGATATACTAATGAATACAAAACAAAGCAAATAAACTCCAAAATCGGCAGATTGAAGCATGGGCATGTATTTAATATTTGGAGATTTATAATTCAATCTTTTTTGTTTGTAATTTTCTAAAAAATATTTTCAAATAAAAAAAAACCTGCCTTATATCAAAGCAGGTTTTATATTGTTTTGCCAGCAGCCAGCAGCCAGCTACAATTAACTTCTCACAATTGTTTCGTCTCTATCTGGTCCTACAGAAATGGTATTTACTTTTAAACCAATTTGCGCTTCTACAAATTGCATGTAAGTTTTAAAAGTTTCAGGTAAATCGTGGTAGTTTTTTATTTTGCTTAAATCACCAGTCCAGCCTGTAAAGCTTTGGTATTGCGGGTTAATATTTGCATCTACCAAACTAAAAGGAATTTTATCGCTTAAAGTTCCATCTATTTCGTATGAATGACAAACAGGAATTTCGCCCAAACCACTCAATACATCGCTTTTAGTGCAAATCAAATCTGTTACACCATTGAGCATAATGCTATATTTTAAAGTAGGTAAATCTAACCAGCCAGTTCTGCGCGGGCGACCAGTTGTAGCGCCAAATTCACGACCAAGTTGGCGTAATTCCTCGCCTTGTTCATTGTCTTGTTCGGTAGGAAATGGTCCACTTCCAACCCTTGTACAATAAGCTTTAAAAATTCCGTAAACTTTTTTTATTTTTTGCGGAGCAACACCTAAACCATTACAAACACCGCCTGTTATGGTATTTGACGAAGTTACAAAAGGATAAGTGCCATAATCAATATCTAATAAAGTTCCTTGAGCGCCCTCTGCCAATACTTTTTTCCCATCATTCATTAAATCATCCAAGAAATATTCAGTATTTACAATTTTAAATTGTTTCAAAAACTCAATGGCTTCAAAAAATGCTGGTTCAATTTCAGCCATATTATACGGATGATTGAATCTGTCTAATAAAGTCCTGTGATTGGCGGCAACTACTTCATATTTTTGGTTAAAATTAGCTGCTAAAATATCGCCAACACGCAAACCACTTCTACCAATTTTATCTTGGTATGTTGGGCTAATTCCGCGTAAAGTTGAACCTATTTTATGTTCGCCTTTATTGGCCTCACTTGCTGCATCTACCAAACGGTGAGTTGGTAAAATTAAATGTGCCTTTTCCGAAATGTATAAATTAACCAATGGTTCAGCACCACCTAATGTAATTTTTTCAATTTCTTTCTTAAAGGTAATTGGGTCAATAACTACACCACTACCAATTATATTGATACAATGTTTGTGAAAAATTCCAGAAGGAATGGTATTCAAAACATGTTTTTGTCCGTTAAATTCCAATGAATGCCCAGCATTTGGCCCACCTTGAAACCTTGCTACTACATCATATTGCGGAGTTAATACATCTACAATTTTTCCTTTTCCTTCATCGCCCCATTGCAGGCCTAATACTACATCTATCATAACTTTTTTGCTTCTAGCCTCTAGCTCCTAGCCTTCGGCAATTATTATTTTATTTATTCTATTTTATCTTCTTTCCGTTGGCTAAAACGCTTCATAACCAATCAACTTTATTAACCAATCAACTTTATCAACTGACAACTAATAATCTGGTTTCGGAACTGTTTTACTGCAAGTCAAACATTTTCTATTTTCATCCATTTTAGGATTTCCAAACAAATATAACGAATGATTGGTAACTTCAAATTGCATTAAGTCGCCCATCATGGTTTTTATTTGATGAATTCTAGGGTCACAAAATTCCAAAATATTACTACACACATTACAAATCATGTGATCATGTTGCCTAAAACCATACGATCGCTCAAAACGAGCCATATTTTTCCCAAATTGATGTTTAATCACCAATCCGCAATCCAAAAGCAAATCGAGTGTATTATAAACTGTTGCTCGGCTTACCCTGTAATTTCTGTTTTTCATGTGTTCAAACAATGTTTCTACATCAAAATGCTCTTTGTTGCTATATATTTCATCTAATATAGCAAAGCGTTCTGGCGTTTTACGTTGTTCGTTTTGTTCCAAAAAAACAATGAATTTTTGTTTTACCTCTTCCTTAATTTGATCGTTGCTCATAAAAATTTATTGCTCAGATTTAGTGTTCAAATAAAAACGTTAATATTTGCGTTTCAAAACAATGTTGATTGTTTGTGGAACTAAAAAATAATAAATGATAGATTTTCACCTCGCTAATTTACATAAAATATTGAAATACAAATCAAATAAGTATTTAATGCTTAAAATCACACTTCAAGATTAATTATAAAGTTTGTTTTATGCTTGTAAATATTATTTTTGCGCCACCAAAAATTAAATTAATTTCTTAATTATGTCAAAATCAGGAGTTGTAGCTCAGGTAATTGGTCCAGTTGTAGATGTAAGTTTTGCATCGAGCAGCGAAGGCTTACCAAAAATTTTAGATGCCCTTTACATTCCAAGACCCGATGGAACGCGTCTTATTTTAGAATGTCAAAGACATTTGGGAGATAATATTATACGCGCTATTGCCATGGAAGCAACCGATGGGTTGGTTCGTGGAATGGAAGTAGTTCCTATGGGAACACCAATATCAATGCCAGTTGGCGAGCAAATTAGAGGTAGATTGTTTAACGTAGTTGGACAAGCTATTGATGGTATGACCGCAATGGATAACAGTTTAGGACAACGTTCTATTCACCAAAATCCTCCTCGTTTTGAAGATTTAACAACTAATGCTGAACCTTTATATACAGGTATTAAAGTAATCGATTTAATTGAGCCATACGCAAAAGGTGGTAAAATTGGTTTGTTTGGTGGTGCCGGTGTTGGTAAAACAGTTTTGATTATGGAACTAATCAACAACATTGCAAAAGCATACGAAGGTATGTCAGTATTTGCTGGTGTTGGTGAACGTACCCGTGAAGGAAATGATTTGTTACGTGAGATGATTGAATCGGGCGTTATAAAATACGGTTCAGCATTCCAACATGATATGGAAGAAGGTGGATGGGATTTATCAAAAGTTGATTACAGCGAATTAGAAAAATCACAAGCAACCCTTGTTTTTGGACAAATGAATGAGCCTCCTGGAGCACGTGCTCGTGTGGCTTTATCAGGTTTATCGGTAGCGGAATACTTCCGTGATGGTGATGAAAAATCAGGTGGACGTGATATTTTATTCTTCGTTGATAATATTTTCCGTTTTACGCAAGCAGGTTCTGAAGTTTCGGCTTTATTAGGTCGTATGCCTTCAGCGGTAGGTTACCAACCAACTTTAGCTTCGGAAATGGGAGCAATGCAAGAACGTATTACTTCAACTAAACGTGGTTCTATTACTTCAGTTCAAGCGGTTTATGTACCTGCCGATGATTTAACAGATCCGGCGCCTGCTACTACATTTGCGCATTTAGATGCTACAACTGTATTAAGTAGAAAAATTGCTGAATTAGGAATTTACCCTGCGGTTGATCCATTGGATTCAACTTCTCGTATATTAACTCCAGCTATTGTTGGAGCTGCTCATTACGATTGTGCTCAACGTGTGAAATTAATTTTACAACGTTACAAAGAGTTACAAGATATTATTGCCATTTTAGGTATGGACGAACTTTCGGAAGATGATAAACAAACTGTTTATCGTGCTCGTAGAGTTCAACGTTTCTTATCTCAACCGTTTCACGTTGCGGAGCAATTCACTGGTTTAAAAGGTGTATTGGTTCCAATTGAAGAAACAATCAAAGGATTTAACATGATTATGGACGGTGAATTAGATCATTTACCTGAAGCAGCATTTAACTTAGTAGGTAGCATTGAAGAAGCTATTGCTAAAGGTGAAAAAATGTTAGCTGAATCAAATTAATAAACTTAGTTGATAGTTGATAGTTGTCCGTTGATAGACACTAGCAACTGTCAACTAATAACTAACAACTATTATGCAATTAGATATTATTACAGCCGATAAAACACTTTTTAGTGGACAAGTTGAAATGGTTACATTACCAGGAAGTGATGGCTCTTTTCAGGTTTTAAAAGACCACGCTGCTTTAGTGAGTAGCTTAGTGAAAGGACAAGTTGATATTAAAAGTACTGAAAATGGCAACCAATCTTTCAATATTATTGGTGGTGTAGTAGAAGTATTAAACAACAAAGTTGTTGTATTAGCTTAATAAAATTATTTATAAAAAGGCCTGTTGTTTGAAAAAAGCAACAGGCTTTTTTTATTTTATTAATGTAATATTTGAATAAAAAAAACACATAATTTTGAAGTAAAAAAAATAATGAAAAATTTATTGTTATTCACATTGGTAATATTTACCATAAAAGTAAACGGACAAGGTTTTGTTTTAGGTGCAAAAGCAGGTTTAACCAATACCCAAATAATAGGTGCAGATTATAAAAGTTTTCAAATACCAACTTCATCAAATGGTTTTTTAATAGGAGGTTTTGCTCGTGTTAGTTTAATAGGCTTTTATATTCAGCCTGAAATAAGTTTTAGAAATTTAAATTTTACAGTAAATAGCATTGGAACAACAAGTGCTGCAAATACAGCAACCATGCTCAATTATATAGATATTCCGGTAATGTTTGGTAAAAAAATATTGAATGTAATCAATGTAAGTGCAGGTCCTAGTTTCCAATTTTTGGTAAATAAAGATTTAACGGCTAGTAATATAAATACATTAGATAAGGGAAATTATAATGATTTTGTAATTGGTGCTCAGTTAGGCGTTGGTGTTGAAATATGGAAATTATGTTTTGATGCCCGTTATGACTTTAGTATCAATTCGATTGGAAATGTTGCAACCATTGTAAATAATATAAACAATACACAAAATATTGATTTTAGTTCGCGTGCTTCTATGCTTCAATTTACTGTTGGGTACAAATTTATTGACCTCTAATAATGAATATTGAACACTTGCTTGACCATTGCATGGCAAAAAAGGGTGTAGAAGAAACCTTTCCTTTTGGGCCAGATACCTTAGTTTTTAAAGTAATGGGAAAAGTTTTTGCCCTCATTTCACTTTCAAATCCTAATCAAGTAAATTTGAAATGTAATCCTGAAAAAGCCATTGATTATAGAGCAAATTTTATGGCTGTAATTCCTGCTTTTCACATGAATAAAAGCCATTGGAATACAATTCAATTCAATGAAGATGTAAGTGATAATTTGATTTTAGAAATGGTGAATGATTCTTATAATTTAGTAATTGCAAAGCTTCCCAAAAAACTCAAATCGGAATTGGATTTGTTATAGAATATAGCCACACATTTCACAGATTACACAGAAATAATTAATATAAAAGTTCGCAACAGAATACGCAAATAAATCTGTGAATCTTTGGCAAAAACTAAGCTCCTAATTCTTTTATAAAAAACTGAAAGGGTAAAAAGGTTTTGGTGCCTTCGGCAACATATATAGGGCCACTGTTTCCTTGTAAAATGATTTGAATAGGTTTTGAAAAACGCAATTCAAATTCGCTCATACTTTGTAAACATGCACCACAAGGCATTACCGGTTGATTTACTTCATAGCTTTTTGCAAAAGCTGTAACAGCTAACATTTTTATGGGTATGTTTGGAAAATTTGCACCAGCATAAAAAACAGCAGTTCGCTCTGCACATAATCCCGATGGATAAGCAATATTTTCTTGGTTATTTCCTAAAATTATTTCACCATTTTCTAATAATAATGCACAACCAACATTGAATTTTGAATAAGGTGCATAGGCATTTTTGGCTGCTTCCTTAGCATTTAACAATAAATTTTTTGAAACAACATTTAATTCTTCCATGCTGTCAAATTGTTGAATAATTGATTCGCGTTTTACTATTTCCATATATCAATATTACAATTTAAATTCACAATATAAAACTCTTGTGATTTATCAATTTATTTTATTTATAAGCACTTATTATTGCAACTTATTATTTATACATGATTTTTACAGATACACATACGCATTTATATTCAAAGGAGTTTGAAAATGAAAGTACTCAACTCATAGAAAAAGCCATTAAAAATGGAGTAAGCCGACTTTTTATTCCCAATATAGATTTGCAAAGTATTCAACCTATGCTGGACTTAGTTTGGCAATTTCCCGAAAATTGTTTTCCCATGATGGGTTTACATCCTTGTTCGGTAGCTGAAAATGTGGAAGAACAATTGTTTCAAATTCAAAAATGGTTTAAAAAACGCAAGTTTTATGCTGTTGGTGAAATTGGTTTGGATTTTTACTGGAGCCTTGATTTAAAAGAGCAACAAATAATGGCTTTTAAAAAGCAATGCTTGTGGGCCATTCAGCAAGATTTACCCATAAATATTCATGCTCGAAACGCAACTCCTGACGTAATTTCAATT
This sequence comes from uncultured Bacteroidota bacterium, assembly GCA_903888395.1. Taxonomy (GTDB): domain Bacteria; phylum Bacteroidota; class Bacteroidia; order UKL13-3; family UKL13-3; genus JAAFJM01. The sequence continues at coordinate 7,279 of CAISTO010000410.1, forward strand.
TTACAAGAAATGAAACACCCCAAATTACGTGGTATTTTTCATTGCTTTAGTGGAAATGCCATGGAAGCCAAACAAATTGTAGAAATGGGATTTTACTTAGGAATAGGAGGGGTAATAACTTTTAAAAATTCAGGTTTAAGTGAAGCCATTGCAGATATAGATTTACAAAACATCGTACTTGAAACCGATGCTCCCTATTTAGCGCCTGTTCCATATAGAGGTAAAAGGAATGAAAGTTTTTATATAATTGATATTGCAAAAAAACTAGCTGAATTGAAGCAAGTAAGTTTAAAAAACGTAGCCGATATTACTACTGAAAACAGCAAAATAGTTTACGGGATTTAGTTTTATTTTTTATACCATTTGTTTGGATTTTTAGAGGTGTTAATAACACCCAGAATATGAACGTTCTGTTCATTTACAATGTAATGTACTAAATACGGAAAGGGTTTTAAATAATAGCAACGAATACTATTATACCGGATTTGATAAAATGGATTTTGGCTTAATGTATCAAATGATTTTACAACTGTTTGATAAAATTTTTTACCAAGCCCTTTTTCTTTAAAATTATAATAATCTATAGCATCTTGAATATCTATTTTGGCCTCATGTTCTAGCTTTATACTATAAATTAAGTTATTCATTGTTATCAAGCATAAAGGTGTCTTTTACCTCATTCCAATCTAATAGTTCTGCACTATTTGAATTTGCAAGCCTTTCCTCCACTATTTGTTGGTGCCAATCAGGAACAACATATTCATTTTCGGAAATAATAGAAACAAAATCTAAAGATTTTAAGTATTCAATCAAGGGGGTTGCCTTAATTGAATTTGCATCGGAAATATCTATAGTTAGTCTCATTGTAACTTTTTATTTTTAACAAAAATAGCCATTATAAGTAATGTAAAAAATATTTTGGGTTTTTTGTTATTTTTTTTATTCTAATACCACCAGTTTCACTGGTGGCCACCGTAAGGTCGTTCCTCTGGAACTTTAACTTTTAAAATCCTTAAGTTAACGCCTCCCGATACATTGGAAGCTCATAGCCAATTGCCATTTAGAGGCAAACGAAATGAAAGTTTTTATGTAATAGAAGTAGCAAAAAAACTAGCAGAATTGAAACAAGTAAGCTTGAAAAATGTAGCTGATATAACCACTGAAAACAGTAAGATTATTTTTGGGATTTAGCCACAGCTAGCTGTGGTTTATGGAATTTAAGAAATACGCAACCCTTGCATTAAGCATTACATAGCAGCTACTAGAAAAATTGGGTTGGAAAGAGCAAACCACACTTCAAAGGCATATATTGTATCCGCAGCATAAAAAAACGATAAAATTATTACAAAATTTAACAAATCATTACAAAAAAATGGCTGCTCACTACTGATCCGCCATTTTCTTGTACAGAGATGTCATTTTTATATACAGAGCTGTTATTTTATTGTACAGAACTGAAATTTATTTTACAAATTTGTAATTTTTAGGGGGTGAGCAAGCATTTTTTTGCAAGGAGCTGGTGTTTTTAGTTTGCTTCCGAACTTTGTTGTAATCTTCAATCTTTAACGTTTTGCGGGCTTGCGAAGGTGGCGATTTACACTACAAATTTCCATTCGAAGAACCGCACTTCAATTATACGAAAAATTGTCATACGAAGCACTGAACCGCCACTTTTGCAAGCCCGCTGTTATTGGCTGTGTTTCTTGGGTATTGTTTGTCACAATTCATTCGACAATTGAACTAATTGTTTCTCCAAATACTCTTCTGTTTCTTCGTCCTCCTCTGTTAAAAGTCGCTTTTTAATTTCAACAAATTTGTTGCATATTCTTATAAATTTTTCGGTTGAGTTTAGTTTGTCAAGCCACGCTTTAAAGTCAGATAAACTTTCTTTATTTTTCAGTTCATTTATGTAACTTCCTTCAAAGTCCTTGTCTAAATTATTCAAGTTCTTGTTTTCTGTAATTTTAATGAATAAATCCTTGTCACTACAAAAAAGTTCAAATGCTTTCCTTTCTGCATCTTTAAGTTTATTCGTTTTAAAAAGTACAATTGTCCATTCATACAAAAAGTCTGGATAACACATGTCGTCAGAAAAGTTCTTATGAAACCAATTAAAATAACGAAGTCCCCCAGAAAAGTCTTCAATTGAAATATAGAGCTGCGGTGGAATATAGCGTTGTCCTCGTCCGTCATGATAATATCCTCCCCAATATTTTTTGTCCGCAGCCAATGCCGCTTTCACATTAATTATTTTTTTCTTAACTCTTTCAACTTGCTTTGGTGTCATCTATTGCTTTGTCAACTGAATAATTAAATTATTATTCAACTTATACAAAGATTGTAAAAATTAACAATACTTCAAATTTTCAATATTGATGTATTAAATTTCAGTCTTAAGAATTAGTCGCTGAACATTGCCAATAACGTTTTATATAGGAATGTTTTTTCCTTAAACCTTCCTATATCTATCCGTTAGGTGCAAGCGTAGGACGAACCAGACCAAAATCATTTGTTTATGTAACAAAGGTTACTAACATACCAATATTGGATATGTAATTTCGTGCAAATTAATATCAAATAAAATGACAAAGAAACTAACGACATTTTTAGGACTTATATTTTTAAGTCTTTCAGTCTTTTCTCAGACGACACCTTTCAATAGTTATATTGAACCAATGAACATACCTGGACTTGGCGGACTTCAAGCCTATGCTTTTGGACAACACAACGGAAAATGGCTTGTTGTTGGTGGTCGACTTGACGGACTTCATCGCAGACAACCTTTTGCTGCATTTGACATCGCAGGTAACAACAATCAAATAATTATAATTGACCCTGTATCTCAACAAAAATGGACAACACCAATTACATCGCTTTCTGTTGCATTGCAAGAACAATTAAGTTCGACAAATATGGAGTTTCATCAAGAAGGAAACTACCTATATATTATAGGCGGATATGGCTACAACACAGCGTCAGCCGCAAGAAAAACATTCGACAACTTAACTGCAATAGATGTTCCATCCGTAATTAATGCAGTAATTGGCGGAACAGCAATCACAAGTTATTTCCGACAAATTAGTGATGCTCAATTTGCAGTTACAGGTGGCCATCTAAAAAAAATAAACAATACTTTTTATTTAATTGGTGGCAACAAGTTTGACGGCAATTACAACCCAATGGGCCACCCTACTTACACTCAAGTTTACACTGATGCAATCCGTAAATTCAACCTAACAGATAACGGAACTACAATTACTATTAATCATTTGCCAACTATTACAGATGCTACAAATTTACATCGAAGAGATTATAATGCAGTCCCTCAAATTTTACCAAATGGTGCAGAAGGAATTACAGTATTTTCAGGGGTATTCCAACCGACTGTTGACTTACCATTTTTAAATTGTGTAAACATTGACAGCACAACATACATCGTAAACAACACATTTCAACAGTATTACAACCATTATCATTGTGCAGTTTTACCTTTATATTCAGCTACAAATAACGAGATGCACAATGTTTTCTTTGGCGGAATTGCCCAATACTATGATAGTTTAGGAGTGCTGGTTCAAGATAACAATGTTCCATTTGTAAAAACAATTGCTCGTGTAACAAGAAATTCTAGTGGGACAATGGCAGAATTTAAACTTCCAGTCGAAATGCCTAGTTTGCTTGGTGCAGGTGCAGAATTTATTCCAATTCAAAGTGTTCCTCAATTTAGTAATGAAGTTTTAAAATTAGATGACTTTACAGCTGACAGCACATTAGTTGGCTATATTTATGGTGGTATCAGTAGCACAGCTGCAAATATATTCTTTACAAATACAGGAACGCAAAGTAGTGCAAGTAGCCAAATATTTAAAGTATATGTAATCAAAAACTCAACAGTAGGTATTCACGACTTAAATGAACAAAGCATTGGGACATTAAAAATGCAAGTTTTTCCAAATCCAAGTGATGGAGACTTTGTAGTTAAGTTTCATTTGAATAAAATCGCAGAAACAAAAATCTCACTTTACAGTATTGACGGCAAGAAAATAGAAGAAAGGATTTTAAATAATTTACAAATTGGAGAAAACACATTTCAACGCAAAATCAAAAACCTCGACCTTGGAGGGACATATATTTTGACAATTGAAACTCCTTATGAAAAGGCGACACAAAAAATAATAATCGAGCCATAAACAAGAACGCCAGCACCTAATAGCACCTACAAGAAATTGGCGGTTCAGTGGTTACTTGAAGCTTTGTGCTTCGTATCAAGTTTAGTGCTGGCAGCCAGTTTTCGTCTCCGAAATCGCCAACTTCTTGTAGCTGCAAAACGAAATTGGGTTGTTTTAGGAAGGTTGCTATTTTCAAATATACCTATTATTTTTAACAAAGCAAATGTATTGAAGTACATTGTGCATTACAAATGCTTATATTGGTTAAGTGCGTTTGCAAAACCACTTTTTTCCTTTTAAATAAATAAATGCAAATTTTGAATATGAAACTTTATTTTGCAATGCAATTTTTAAAAATTGTTGCTCCTAAAAATGACTTTAACTGAAAATATAAAAATAGCTTTTACCTCTATTGGTGCTAATAAAACCAGGGCTGTAATTACTGCGCTAATTATATCCATTGGTATCATGGCTTTGGTTGGAATTCTTACAGCCATTGATGGCATGAAAGTGAGTATTAACAAAAGTTTTAACAATATTGGAGCTAATACTTTTAACATAAAAAACAGAGGGAATATGGTTCACTTTGGTGTAAATGGAAAACCTCAAAAAAAGTATAGAGATATTACCCAACAACAAACCGAAAAATTTGCAGCTCAATATCATTTTCCTTGTATTTTTTCTACTTCAATTAATGCCAGTAGAACTGCTACCATTAAATACAATAGTTTTAAAACTGAACCCAATATTATGGTAATGGGTAGCGATGAAAATTATTTGAAAGTTGCTTCTTACGATTTGAATTATGGAAGAAATTTTTCGAAACAAGACATTTCATCTGCAGCAAACGTGGCTGTAATTGGAAGTGAAATAAAATATAAATTGTTTAAGAACAAAATGCCATTAGGTGAATTAATTGCGGTTGGCGCGGCTAAATACAGAGTAATAGGTGTGCTAAAAGAAAAAGGTTCGTCCATGGGATTTGGTGGCGACAGAATGGTGATTGTTCCAATTGATAATGCCTATCAAGTATTTTCGGAAAAAAGCATGAGCGCAGTGGTTACAGTGGCTGTTACAAATGTAACCAATATAGATGTGGCAGTTGATGAAGCCATTAGTGTTTTTAGACGTGTACGTGGTTTAAAA
>CAISTO010000411.1 GCA_903888395.1 uncultured Bacteroidota bacterium
CCACCTCTCTTTTCTCAGTGCTCACCTCTCTTTTTTCATTTCATCATTCATCATTCATCATTCATACTTCATACTTCATAATTTCCCACCTCTCTTTTCTCAGTGCTCATCTCCCAATTCTCATTTCTCAGTGCTCACCTCTCTTTTTTCATTTCATCATTCATCATTTATACTTCATACTTAAAACTTAAAAGAATACATTTGTTTTTTTTAATATCATGAAAGTATCACGAAAAACCTTTGTAAAATCTGCGGCAATTTTAGCTGGCGTAACCCTATTAAATACTCAAAAAACTGAAGCGCAAATAACTGCAGCTTTGGTTAGTTTGGAAAACGATTTTGCTTTACCGCCATTAGGTTATAGTTACGATGCTTTAGAACCATTTATTGACAGGCAAACCATGGAAATTCATTATTCAAAACACCATCAAGCTTATGTAAATAAACTGAATGAAGCCAAAGCCAAAATTAAAGATTTGAATAATAAAACGCTGAATGAAGTATTGTTAAATATCAATGATATTCCAAAGGATTTGCAGGGTGCTATTCGCAATAATGCAGGCGGACATTATAATCATTCGTTGTTTTGGTCGTTGTTAAAAACCAATACTACTCCAAGTGAAAAATTATTGAAATTAATTAATAAAAACTTTGAAAGCTTAGATAATTTCAAACTGTTATTTACCAAAGCTGCCATGGGAATATTTGGAAGCGGTTGGGTTTGGTTAATTAAACAAGACGGTAAATTGAAAATTATTACTACTCCTAATCAAGATAATCCGTTAATGACAGGAATAGTTAATGATTTAGGAACTCCAATCATTGCTTTAGATATTTGGGAACATGCCTATTATTTAAAATACCAGAACAAACGTGCCGATTATGTAACAGCTTTTTGGAGTGTTTTAAATTGGGAGAAAGTGGAAGATTTGCTAGCTAATAGTCGATAGACCATAGACCGTAGAAAAAAATAAATTATCTTTCAATAGGACTATCGTCTATCGACCATGGTCTATAAACTTGCTAAAAATCTGAAATCAAAAACTATTTTCCCAAGCACCTATTTACCTAATTTGGTATATGCAAAACATTTGCTTTTGGCAGAAGAAATATTGCTTGAAAAGCATCAAAATTATTTGAAGCAAACGTATGCAAATCGTTGTCATATTTTGGGCGCAAATGGCGTGCAGGTTTTGAGTATTCCAACTGTTAAAATACATTTTTCAAAACAAGCTTTTGGCGAGGTAAAAATTAACTACGATGAAAGCTGGCAAAAGCAGCATTGGTTGGCGTTTCAATCGGCTTACGGAAACTCCTCATTTTGGTTTTATTACAAAGATTTTTTTGAACCATTTTACTTCCAACAAAAGCATGAATATTTGTTTGATTTCAATACCGAATTATTGAAACTTGTTTTAAAATTATTGAAACAAGAAAAACCAATTTCTTACACTGAAAAATACGAATTAGAATATACTAATATTACCGATTTGCGTAATTATTTTGATGCTAAAAAACGCAATCAACAAGAAGTAATAGCAGGAGAAAATATGAAGAAATATTTACAAGTATTTACTGAAAAATATCCTTTTCAAGCTAATTTATCAGTACTGGATTTATTAATGAATCAAGGTCCGCAAAGTAAAAATTATTTATAAAATGATTAAGCCAATTACGAGCATAGAAGAATTGTTTAAATTACAGAAAACGCTTACGTTAATAGATGTGCGCGCTCCTATAGAATTTGAACAAGGACATATTCCTAATGCCATTAATTTCCCCATTTTAAACAATGAAGAACGCAAAGAAGTAGGTACAAGCTACAAACAAAATGGACATGAAGCTGCAGTTATTTTAGGTTATAAATTAGTGGGTCCTAATTTTTATAAATTGGTAAAACAAGCATATAAACAATTTAAAAATAAAGAAATTATTATTCATTGTTACCGTGGCGGATTGCGAAGCAGAATAATGGCAAATTTATTAAGTACAGCTGGTTTTCAAGTTCATTTGTTACAAGGTGGTTACAAAAAATACAGGCATTGGACATTAGAAAAGTTAGAAGCAGACTATCAATTTAAGGTTTTAGGTGGTTATACTGGAAGTGGAAAAACAACTATTTTAAAACAATTTGCCACGCAAAATATTCAAGTTTTAGATTTAGAAAATTTGGCCAATCACAGGGGTTCTGCCTTTGGCAATATTGGATTGCCACCGCAACCAACCAATGAACAATTTGAAAATTTACTGGCATTTGAATTGTATCAAATGAATACTGAAATTCCAATTTGGATTGAAGACGAAAGTTCCATGATTGGTCGTTGTAAAGTGCCTACCAAAATTCATGAAGCTATTCGCAATAATCAGCTTTATTTTTTGGAAATAGACATAGATGAAAGAGTAAAAAATATTATAACAGATTACGGGCATTTTGACAAAGAAATATTGATACAAGCTACTCAAAAATTGCATAAACGTTTGGGCGATTTACGAACCCGAGAAGCTGTTCAATTATTAGAAGAAAATAATTTTTCCGATTGGGCAAAAGCCATGTTGATTTACTACGATAAAACATATTTATTTGGAGTAAGCAAGCGTGATGAAATGAAGGTTACGAAGGTTGATAGGGTTGGTAAGTTGATAGGGTTGATAAGTTGATAGGGTTGGTAAGTTGATAGGGTTGATAAGTTGATAGAGTTGATAAGTTAATAGGGTTGATGGGTTGATAAGTTGATAGGGTTAATAAGTTGATAGGGTTGATAAGTTGATAGGGTTGATAAGTTGATAGGGTTGATAAGTTGATA
>CAISTO010000412.1 GCA_903888395.1 uncultured Bacteroidota bacterium
ATTTTTTTTGTAGGTTTATTTGATTGAATATTTGTTCATGTAGGTTTTTTATCCCTAAGTTTTAACTGGTAAAGTTTTTTATCACTACATTGGAAGGCGGAAGTTTATTTACCCTGACTTTTTAATTTCAAGTTAGCATTATTCATCACAATATAAATTTAATTTAATAAAATATGAATGGTATACTTATACATATTGTTGAAAATCAACACGTGCAGCTTCTGCTTTAGCCTTTTCAATTCTTTTCTTCTCCATCGTTAGTTTTCTTTTTGCTGCAGTAGCCGCTTTCTTTGCTATTTGTTTTTTCTTTGACTTTGCTCTTTTTTTATTGATTTTGTTTTTTCTTGCCTTGTGTAGCTGCTTAGCTGTTTTAGTTTTGACTACTGGCACTGGTTGTACTGGTTCGTTTGGTAGTTCTGTAGTTGGGATTGGTTTTTTCGTAATGTTGTTTATGATTGTCTCCACTATTATATTTACAAGACCTGTGCATTGATGTACGGGTTTTGAATTTAAAGTTAGGGGTTTCTTCAGCTTAAGTTGTAAAGTTGTAGGTTTCCAAGGCTTAATTTTTCCTTTTTCAGAAAAAACAATGCCCTGTTCCCGCTTTAAAGAAGCAATGGAAGCACGTTTTCGCGCTTTCAATTTTATGTTCTTGATTGATTTGGCTGTTCTTCGTTTTTGGTACAGTTTGTTCCATTTTGCCACTATCAACTTCTTTTGGTAGACAGTATCATTTGCAATAGCGGCTCGGGCCTGAGTACGCTCTACTTTTTCAATGCGCGCTAGCTTTGAAGCTTCTTTATCTTTGAGCCACTGAAGCAACATATAACAATAATAAAGATAACAAATGTTTACTTTTTATTATTGTTTACTTGCAAAATTATGTTGCTCTAACTAATCGACTCCAAATCATGCAACAAAAATCGAATTCGGTTCTGGGCAAGCATATATCCTCAAATTCGCTTAATTACCGGGCTTACGGAAAGCCCATGGAATGGTTCACCACTCCATGTTGCACTCTCTGAGATTGTGGTTCGAACTCCGCTTTGGCTTTGTTTTCGTAAATATCTGCTTATTTATTGGTAAATGAAGATGTGTTCAGGCCATCAGATCCGAGTAGTCCCGTATTCCCTCAAAACTGAGCTCGCAACCCAGTTTATTTATTCGAGAGCTGAGCCGGCCACTATCAGGCTGGTGCGAGGTCTCGCTTAAATTTTTGCTATTTTGTATAATTTTTATAGTATTTTGTTAGTTTTGATCTAGATTTTGATACCTGAGATAGCCAGTGACATGCCAGAGCATATTATGCTGTTTTGCAACTAAAATACGAGGGTACACAGTGGTACACAGTGGTACCAACTGCACCTCTGATTCATAACCCGCTGACTTGAGCGCTGACTTGGTTGCATATTATAGGTATTTATAAGTGCTGAGCATCGCTATAGCTCTAACAGATAATTATTTTTATACTCACTCCATATACGATGTACTGTTGGTACATTAATTTTCCCCATATACAGAGTACACAGTGGTACCAACTGCACCTCTGATTCAAAATATCGTAATGAACCTGCCGGTATATTTTAACAGTGAATATAAGGACCCTAAACCTACGGTCTAATTTTTTTTGTAGGTTTATTTGATTGAATATTTGTTCATGTAGGTTTTTTATCCCTAAGTTTTAACTGGTAAAGTTTTTTATCACTACATTGGAAGGCGGAAGTTTATTTACCCTGACTTTTTAATTTCAAGTTAGCATTA
>CAISTO010000413.1 GCA_903888395.1 uncultured Bacteroidota bacterium
CCAACATGTAATTCCTAACGGAATATATTGTTTATCGTTTTTTATATACCAACATGTAATTCCTAACGGAATATAGTTGTTTATCGTTTTTTTATGTTACCAACATATAATTCCTAACGGAATATTTTGTTTATCGTTTTTTTATATACCAACATGTAATTCCTAACGGAATATATTATTTGCTGTCCCGTTAGGGACTTCATATTGGTAATACCTAAAGTCAACCGCTACTTTGTCCCGTTAGGGACTATACTTTTTTTAATAATTCCTATTTTTCCAAATCATTTTTATGGGTAAAGCATAAAAAATTGAAACAATAAAAGTACTAATAAAAGTGTAAATTTCAAATATTAGTAAGAAAAAAACATTTGGAAGTTTCTTTAGTTTTAAAGAAATAACTATTGATATAAAAAACTGTAAAAATATTTTGCAAATCCAAATTGTTATGGCGTTTTTAATATTAAAAAAAAACAATAAAATAAGCATGGGGTAAAATAGAGCCATCAACATAAAAACAGCTTTCCATTTTAAGTTTAATCCTTGAGCTCCAATTAACCAGCGCTTACGTTGGTGCAGAAAATTTATCAAAGAATATTGTGGTTTTGATTGATTTAAATTGTCGTTTTCCAATAAATTTATTGATTCATAACCTTGATTTTTTATAGCTGTAAATAATGCTAAATCTTCAGTTACACTAAAGTCTAAATTTTGATATCCACCAGTGGCCAAATATGCTTTTTTACTAACAGCCATATTATTGCCAACGGCAGTACTTTTAAGTCCTAAGTTATCAAATGCAATTAGCAATCCTGAAAAATATAACCAATCAATACTTTGCATATTTGCAAAAAATCCTTTTCCACTTACAATAGTTGTTCCTGAAACAATTCCTGTTTTTGGGTTATTAAAATAGGGAACAATGCTTTTTACCCAATTTACATTTACATGAATATCAGCATCTGTAACAAAAATAATTTCATGGGTGCAATTTTCAAACAAATGAGCTAAAACATTGGCTTTTGCTTTAGCTTTTCCCATTTGATTTGGAATATTTATTAACTTAAAATACGCTTTACCTTGAATAAATTCGGTAATTAATTGTTCGGTTTCATCGGTAGATTGGTCGTTTCCAATTAATATTTCAATATTATCTTTAGGATAATCCAATAACTCCAACGATTTTAAACAATCAATAATATTAGTTTCCTCATTGCGAGCAGCAATTAAAATTGAAATATTGGGACATTGGTCATCTACCATGAAAATACGATTTTGTTTTGGAATATTTAACAGTGAAACAAAAAGGGTAAATTGCAAGCAAACAAAGCAAAAAAGTAAGAAGGTTAGGGCTATTTCCACGACTCGCAAATAAAAATAAAAATTGTTTAAAATTTGTAATTTTTATAAACAATTAAAAACAAACACAATAGAGTTTAATAAATGCTAATTAAAACTTGCAAGCCTATTTAAAAATTATATTTTTGCAATCCTTTAAATAAAATAGAAATAAAACAGTTTATGAAGAAAATTGCAACATTCGCAGTATCATTTTTAGTATTATCAATTACGAGTCAAACATTTGCTCAAAAAGGCAAAAAAAGTAAGGCTACAGCTGTAAAAGTAATTCCCGCTGTTAAACCAAATCCAGTTGTTTTTGTTTATGGAACCGATACCGTTTTCCAGAACGAATTTGAAAGATTGCTTTATAAAAACAAAACCAATAAGGATAAATTATCAGAAAAAGAAGTACGTGAGTATTTGGAACTTTATATAAATTTTAAACTGAAGGTAAAGGAAGCTAAAGCAATGAAATTGGATACAAATAACAATTTTAAAACGGAATTAGCAGGTTACAGAAAACAATTAGCAAATCCTTATTTAACAGACAAAAAAGTTAGTGAAACATTAATGCAAGAAGCATATCTGCGTATGAAAACTGAAATAAACGGTGGACATATTTTATTGTTTTGCAATGAAAATGCTAGTCCTGCCGATACCATAGCAGCTTATAACAAACTATTAGATTTAAGAAAACGTGCTTTGAAAGGTGAAAATTTTGATTCATTAGCTAGCAAATATTCTGAAGATCCTTCAGCAAAAAAACAAGGTTCAAAATTAGGTTGGTTTACAGTATTCCAAATGGTTTATGCATTTGAGAACAATGCATATAAAACCGGCAAAAACGAAATATCAATGCCTTTTAGAACTCAATTTGGCTACCATATTTTAAGAGTAAATGATAAACGTGATGCAAGAGGTGAAGTTAAATTAGCACATATTATGATTAGAAATCAATATGAAGCAGCACCAGAACAAATTCAAGATGCTCAAAACAAAATTGATTCAATTTATGGTTTACTAAAACATGGTGAAACTTTTGAAGCAATGGCAGAAAAATTTAGCCAAGACGAGGCTAGCAGTAAAAACAAAGGCGTGATGAATTGGATGGCTAGTTTAAGCGGTTATCCTGAGGAATTTAAAGATGCGGCTTTTTCTTTAAATTTAGGAGATGTATCAAAACCATTTAAAACTAATTTCGGTTTTCATATTATCAAATTGATTGAAAAACGTCCGCTAGGAGAATTTAAAGATGTACAAGACGTAATTAAGCAAAAAACAAATAAAGATTCACGTTCTGAAAGTTCAAAAGCAGCTGTTGTTACAAGAGTAAAAGCTGAAAACAATTACAAAGAAAATACTGCTAATTTAAAAACATTTGCAAATACATTAGACTCTAGCTTTATCAATGCTGCTTGGACATACGATGAAGAAAAAATAAGCACCAATCCTTTGTTTTCAATAGGAAATGCCACTTATTCTGTTAAGGATTTTGCAAGTTATTTAAAAGCAAATCAACAACCATTAGAAAAAGCATCTATTTTAATGGCTGTTCAAAATTTATTTCATAACTGGGCTAACGATAAATGTTTGGCTTACGAAGAATCAATTTTAGGAAATAAATACGAAGATTTTAAAAATGTAATGCAAGAGTATAATGATGGAATTTTATTGTTTGATTTAACCGATAAAAAAGTATGGAGTAAAGCGGTAAGTGATACCATTGGCTTAGAAAAATTTTATGAATTAAATAAAAGCAATTATAATTGGAAAGAAAGAGTTTCATATGCGATATATACTTGCTTAAATGAAAAAACCAAAGCTGAAGCAGTAAAAATGTTCAGTAAAGGAAAAACACAATCAGAAGTTTTTGAAAAATTAAACAAAAAAATTGCAGGAACAATTAGCAGCAAAGAGGTTAAAAGTGAACGATCTGATGCCACTGCTGATAAGCTTTGGGACAAAAAAGGAATAGTTGATATTGCTAATGCAGAAGGTAGTTTTAAATTTTATATTGTTAACGGTGTAGTAAATAGTGAAACTAAAACGTTAAAAGAAGCCAAAGGAATGGCAACTAGCGAATATCAAAACCAGTTAGAAAAAGATTGGATCAAGGAATTAAGAAGTAAATACAATATTACTGTTAATGATGATGCTGTAAAAGGATTGTTTTAGTCATTAAATAAAGAAATATATACATAAAGAGATTGCTTCATCCCAAGATTTTGTGATGAGACAATCTCTTTAACATTTAAAACAAGATTATATTTTGTTTTGCAATGGAGAAATTAAAAGTAAAATTCCTATAAATTAATAATAAATAAACGTGTTAAATTCAATTAAATTATCAGTATTTTTTACTGCATTTATCTTGATAGTTTTCGGGATGGTAAATACATGTATTGCCCAACCTGGTTCTGGCGAAACAATTGATGGAATAGTTGGAGTATTTGCCGACAAAATTATTTTACATTCAGAAATAGAATTTGAATACCAACAGTTTTTAAAGGAATATCCAGATAAAAGAAATGATAGCATTAGGTGTGATATTCTAAAACAAAAACTAACTGAAAAATTGCTTTCAACTAAAGCAGAAATTGATAGCTTACCCCTTTCCGATGAAAGAATAGATGGCGAATTGGAACAGAGAATTCAATATTTTGCACGCCAATTTGGAGGAGAAAAAGGATTAGAGGAGTTTTATGGTAAAACTATTTTAGAAATAAAACAAAACTACCGTGATAAAATAAAAACCAGTTTATTGATGCAGGAAATGCAACAAAAAATATTGAAAGATATTAAAGTTTCTCCCACCGATATCAAAACATTTTTCAATTCATTAAATAAAGATAGTCTCCCTTATTACAGCGCTGAAGTAGAAGTTTCGCAAATAATTATTGAACCAAAAGTTTCAAAAGAAGCCAAGGATATTGCTTTTCAAAAAATAACAGAACTTCGCGATCGATTATTAAATGGTGATAATTTTAGAACCCTTGCTAAAATTTATAGTGACGACAAGGGAAGTGCTGTTCAGGGTGGTGAATTAGGTTTTTTTGGACGAGGAATGATGGTTCCAGAATTTGAGGCAGCTGCGTTTAAAACTCCTCAAGATAGTATTTCTAAAATAATTGAAACTAAGTTTGGTTATCACATTATTCAACCTATAAAAAGACGTGGTGAGGAAGTAAACGCCAGACATATATTAATTCGTCCACAAATTTATAAAGCCGATATTCAATCAACTAGCTTATTCCTTGACTCAATTGTTAATTTAATAAAAATAGATAGTATTTCCTTTTCAAATGCCGCTAAGAAATTCAGTACTGAAAAAAAATCCGCTGCTCGTGGTGGTTTTTTATCTGATATGAATACTGGTAATACAAAAATTCCTGTTGACGAATTACCAAAAGACGTATTTTTAATTGTTCAAAATTTAACACCAGGACAAATTAGTGATGCGGAATTAACAACCATTCAAAGTGCAACAGGCGAACCAATTAAAGTTTGGCGAGTGTTGTATTTAAAAACAGAAAGTAAGCCACATATAGCTAATTTAAGAGATGATTATCAGAAAATGCAAATAGCGGCTGAACAAGACAAAAAACAAAAAACATTGGCACATTGGATAGACAAAAACCGCAAACAGTTTTATGTTCAAATAGCTGACGAGTATAAAACTTGCCCAAGTTTAGTTTCATGGGAAAGTCACAATCAATAAATTTATTAATCAATTAAAACCTATTTATAAAACATGTCATATCCTAACGATGTAGCTGCAGCGGATGCTTTACACCAAAAATATAATGAGTTAAAAAAAGAAATTAGTAAAGTTATAGTTGGTCAAGATCAAATTGTAGAAGCACTTTTGATTTCTATTTTTAGTAATGGCCACACGCTAATGATTGGTTTGCCAGGATTAGCAAAAACACTTTTGGTAAAAACATTAAGCCAGGTACTTGATTTAGATTTTAACCGCATTCAATTTACACCCGATTTGATGCCAAGTGATATTACAGGAAGTGAAATTTTAAATGAAAAACGCGAATTTCAATTTCTTCGCGGGCCAATATTTGCCAACATTATTTTGGCAGATGAAATAAACAGAACTCCACCTAAAACGCAAGCTGCTTTATTAGAAGCTATGCAAGAAAAAACGGTTACTATTAATGGTCAATTACATCAATTACCAAATCCATTTTTTGTATTAGCAACGCAAAATCCTATTGAACAAGAAGGAACATACGCATTACCAGAAGCACAATTAGACCGTTTTATGTTTAATGTATTTTTGGATTATCCTACTTATGAAGAAGAGATTGAAATTATTAAAAAAACTACGAGTAACCACAAAGTTGAAATGAATAAAATTATTCATGGTAGTGATATTTTAGCTTTTCAAGAATTAGTTCGTAAAACTCCAGTTGCAGATAATGTAATTGAATATGCTGTAAAATTGGTGAGTAAAACTCGTCCTGACAGTCCTTTTGCTACTGAAGAAATTAAGAAATACATAGAATTTGGTGCGGGCCCAAGAGCTGGACAATTTTTAATTATTGGAGCAAAAGCACATGCGTTATTAAATGGGAAATATTCACCAGATATTGAAAACGTTAAAGCAATTGCTTTAAATATTCTTCGCCATCGTTTAATTAAAAACTATCGTGCCGAAGCTGAAGGAGTAAAAATTGAAAGTATTATAGCCGGGATTTTATAAAAAACTCTGCTGTTTTTATATCTTTAATTAAATTGAGGGTTGATTTTTTAAATAGTTGTAATTTAAAATTGCAACCTTTAACATTCAAATTAGTCATAAAATAAATTCAAAATAATAAATGAAAAAACAAATAATTAACCTTGCATTTTTATTTTATTCATGCTCATTACTAAATGCACAATCAACTGTTGGTTTAATTCAACACGATTTAGGATCATTAGACAGCGGGTATGTATTATTTGCACCCATGAAAAGTAAAAACACCTATTTAATAGATAAGTGTGGCAAACAAGTAAAAACATGGACAAGTAATAACACTCCTGCCCTATCATGTTATTTATTACCAGATGGTTCTTTACTTCGTACTGGAAATATGAACAATCCAAATTTCAATACCGCTGGAACAGGAGGTTTAATAGAAAAAAAAGATTGGAATGGGAATGTAACATGGAGTTATAATTTTTCAGATTCAATTAATTGTCAACATCATGATATTAGGCCTTTACCAAATGGAAATGTACTATTAATATTGTGGGAACTAAAAACAAATACACAAGCGATAGAACAGGGTAGAAATCCATCACTAATTTCATCAGTTTTATGGAGTGAAAAAATTTCAGAAATTCAACCTGTTGGATTAAATGGTGGAAACATAGTTTGGGAATGGAAATTATGGGATCATTTAATTCAAGATTTTGACAGTACCAAACCAAATTATGGTTCGGTGAGTAACAATCCTCAATTATTTAATATTAATTACAATGCAGGAGTTGCCAAAACAGATTGGATACACTTAAATTCTGTAGATTACAATCCAGAACTTGATCAAATTATATTAAGCGCGCATAATTTCAATGAAGTTTGGATAATAGATCACAGCACAACTACAATTCAAGCTGCTAGTCATTTAGGAGGAAAATCGGGTAAAGGTGGCGATTTAATTTATCGTTGGGGAAATCCACAAGCATATAAGAATGGAACTGCTGCTGATCAAAAATTATTTGGTCAACACAATGCAAGATGGATTGAAAAAGGTTTACCTTATGAAAATCAAATTATGATATTCAATAATGGATTAAATCGTACTGGAGGTGATTATTCAACCGTTGAAATTATTAATCCACCAGTAATTGGATATAATTATGTACCTACACTTCCCTATTTACCAACTACAACTTCTTGGAAATATAACGATGGAAATACCAAAAATTTAAGTGCAGGAAATATTTCTGGTGCTCAACCATTGCCTAATGGAAATGTATTAGTTACTAATGGACCCGTTGGAACTTTTATTGAAATTGATTCAACAGGAAAAACAGTTTGGAAATATAGTAGTCCCGTATCAAACTCAGGTATTATTGCACAAGGTGCAAATGCAATTCAAAACATTGTTTTTAGAAGTATTTTTTATCCAAATAATTATAGTGGATTTACTGGTCGTACACTTATACCAGGCAAAACAATTGAGGCTATTAATTTGGTTTCTGATTCATGTAGTATGAAATCAAATAACATTGATATAACAACACTCCTTTCAATTTCAATATTTCCAAATCCTGCTTGCGATTTTATCAATATTCAAAATTTAAGTAATTCTGATAAAAATATCAATATTGAATTGTATGATTTAATAGGTGCTTTAATTCAAAAACACACTTTAAAAGTTGGTACTACAAATGCTGTTTTAGATATTAAAAATTTAAATTCAGGAAATTATTTATTAAAAATTTCAAGCGACCAACATTTAATGGTCAAGAAAATTACTATTATAAAATAAATAAAAGTGAGAATATAAAAAAGCCTATTGAAAAATTTCAATAGGCTTTTTTTGTATCATTTAATTATTCGAATTTCTTAATTACATTTATTCAATTCTACTTTTACAAATTCCATTAATTGTTTGATATAAGGAGCCGTAAAATTAAATTCAATGCCTGCAGTTTTATATATATCGCCAATGGTTTTGGTATAACCTAAACTTAAGGCTGATTTGTATTGAGCCAATGCAGTTGGTTTATCGGCAATATAATTTTTCCAAACTGCTAAGGCACCTAACTGTGCCATTCCATATTCAATATAATAAAATGGCACTTCAAACAAATGCAATTGTTTTTGCCATGTATAAGCTTGTATAGCTTCATATCCTGTCCAATCAACCATTCCAGTACCAAACTCTTTGCTTAGCTCTACCCAATACGTTTTACGTTCTTGCGCGGTGTGAGTTGGGTTTGTATAAATCCAGTGTTGAAATTTATCAATGGTGGCAATCCAAGGTAAAATTCTAATAATTCCTTCCAAATGTTCTTCTTTGGCACGGTTAAAATCTTCCTTGTTGGTATAAAATTCATCTTGTCCATCGTAACTAATTAGTTCCATACTCATGCTAGCTAATTCAGCTACTTCGCTCGGACAGTTTTTAAATGCTGCTAATTCCAAATCTTTACTCAAAAACGAATGAACAGCATGTCCACCTTCATGCAACATTGTTTCCACATCGCGGGTTGACGAGGCAGCATTCATAAATATAAAAGGAACACTAGTTTCTGCCATTGGATAATTATAACCTCCTGGTGCTTTGCCTTTCCTACTTTCCAAATCAAGGCGCTCCATATTGTCCATGGTTTCTATACACCAAGCAAAATAATCATCTACTTTTCTAAAACATTTTACGGTTTTATCAATTAAATCTTTGCCACTTGTAAATGGTTCTAAAGCTTCCCGGTTCTTGGTATCTACTTCCATGTCCCAAGGTTTCAAATCATAACCAAGTTCTTTTTTTCTCACTTCGTTAAATGCTTTTACCAAAGGTAAAACTTCTAACTGAATGGCTTCATGAAAAGCAAAACAATCTTCGGGCTTATAATCAAAGCGACCAAGGGCAGCAAACATATAATCTCTAAAGTTATTGAAACCTGCGTTTAAAGCTACTTTATTTCTTAGTACAATTAACTTATCAAATAAATCGTCTAACTCTTGTGCATGAGCGGCACGCACTTCATTTATTTTCAAAAATGCATCTTCACGTTTTGCCCTGTCAGTATTTTTTAAAAAATTAGCTGCTTGCTGAAGTGTTAACTCTTTACCATCAATAGTTACACTTAAACCACCAACAATGCTACCATACTTTTGACTTTCGGTAGCTATTTCGGCCATTAACGGCACGTTTTCTTCCCTAAATATTTCTATTTCTGACTTAATTCCTCTCAGGTAAATAAAGTATTTATCATGGTCTAATTCATCAATAAAATTACATGCTACCAATTTTTTATTTAACTGATCTGATATAGGTGAAATTTGTGGTTCAATTTCGGTTACAAAAAACAAATATGCTTGTTCAAGGTCTTTATTATTGCTATCACAGGTCATTTTTACATAACGCCAAGCCAAATCTTCACTTACAAAAGCTTCCAATTCACTTCTGTCTGACAGCCATTTTTCTAATGCTGATTTATCATTTATTTCTCTAACTAATAATTCATTAAAGTAAGGAGCTAATACGTCCCAAGCGTTAACTTTTAACTTATTTGGTAAAAATTTTCGGTTTATTATCGTAATCATAATGATATAAATTTAAGCCACATAATTAATACAGTTTTATTTAACAAAAAAATATTTAGGTCATTATTCTGCAAAATGAAATTCATTTATTATTGAATTTAGAATTAAGCATTGAAGATTATGATACCGAATAATCGGTAAGGTGATTATATGTTAAATAGTAAGTATGCTTAAAACACATTGTTAAAGTTTTCAACTTCAACAGTGTTGAAGAATCTTTTACTTAATCAAGGCTATTCCTTCTAATGCAGAAGCATCGTTTGGTGCTAAAAGCAATACTTTATTAAAAAGTTGTTTTGCTTCTTTGTATTTTGTCAAACGGAAGTTTGTCCATGCTAACATGTGCAAACCATTATATGTAAAAGGGTATAAGTTAACCAAAAGAGAAAAACATTTATATGCTTTTTCATATAATTTACCATTGTAATAAACCATTCCTAATGCATATAAAGCATAACTATTTTGAGGATCTATTTTTAAAATAGATTGATATTGAAATACAATATTATCCCAATCACTCAAAACTGTAAGAGGATAAATATATCCAAACTTTGCTTCAATTGAAAACGGCATTAAATTCATGGCTATTTCATAATATTGTTTAGATTCTTTATGTAACCCAGCACAATAATTTAACCAACCCAAACGAATATTTATTTCGTAAGAATTGGGGTTATAAACTTCCATTATTTTAGTAATGGCTTGAGAATAATTTAATTTGCTTTCCAATTCTATGCTTGCGGCAAAAGCGCCTCTAATTTTATCTTCTTGTGCATGAACTAAGGTAACAGTTAAGCTAAATACAAGAATGAAGATTGATTTTTTCATGGTGGTTAAAGGTTATATTTTATTCCTAAAAAAAGTGAATTAAATGTATAATTATAATTGGTTTTATAGTCTTGTTTATGTTCATTTTGATAAATAGTATATATAAATATATTATTAGCAAATTCGTATTTAAGAATAAAATTTATTCTGTCATAAGTCTTATCAACTGAATTATAAATAATATATCCATCTTGATCTGAAAAATTACGCGCATTTGCATAAAAATAATCAGCGGTTACAGACAATTCATCATTGATAACAAATGAAACAGAAGGTTTAATTAAAGTGCTTAATAAATTATTATTACTAAAATGATAAATACCCAAACCGAATACTAATGCCTCATTATTATTAATATCAAATAACAATTCAGCTCCTGTTTGAAATTGAGTTTGCTTATTTTTCAAATTATTTAAATGACTATAAGCGAAGCTAGGTTTAATAAAAAAATGCTTCCATTTATAGGAACAGCTTGCTAACAAAAACACATTGTTACTGCTTATGTATTCGGCAGGTTTTGTTGGTGTTTGCATAGGAGGAAAAACTGGAGGTGCGGGCAATTCTTGAAATATTTTAGTATTACTATTTAAAAAAGATACAACACCATTATACTTTAGTAGCGCACTTTTTTTATATTCGAAATTAGCATAATAACTATGTTGCGCTACATGACCCCACCACACATTTTGAGAAATATAATTATAAGCATGAAACAATTGCAATTTATTACTAAATTGGTGTTGTAAACCAATTTGATTGGAAGTTAAATTTCCTACAGTATCGGTTTGATTGCTAAATTTAACACCCGACTCCATATAAATTTGATTGAACAAATTGGTTTTACCTAATCTAAATTCATTGATTGGCTTTGCATTTTCGTTTAAGTAATTTGCATTCAAAAATGATTGCGCTTGCACCTTACAAACAAATATTATTGACAGTATAATTATACTATTTCGCATGTAGCTTTTATAGTTTTTTTAAGAATTAAAAACTCAAATGATTGAAAATTCCCTTCACTTATGGTAAAGTTTGCTGTGATAGATTTGTTAAACGAAAAAATAGATTGGAGATTAACCTGGCTCCTTAATAAAATATTTTTTGGATACAAATAATCGTCAATTGACACATAGCTTAATAAATACTGTGCTTTTAAAGTATTGCTAAATGGTAAAAGAAAATCATTAAATACTCGGCTAAGTGGTTTAAAAACATCGTAAATTGGCAATGAGTCTTCTATTACCATATCTTGATAGTAACTGAACAAAACTTTATGAACGTTACAATAATAATAATAAAGTAAACTGTTTTTATTTCCTTCAAACGTGGTAAAATAAAACTTAGTTCCATCGTTTACAAACCATGCCAACGACTTCGTTTCATAACAATAAATATATGAATGATTGTTAATATCAGTAAAAATTTCCCATTTAACAATACTTTTTTTGCCATTTATTTCGGTATTCCAATTTATTTTTTTTCCTGGAATAAAATTAAATGCATTTTTTAATAAATTATTTATTGCAGCATTAGCCACAATGTCGTTTTCATTAGGAATTCCACTTGTTTTAAAAACATACTTTCCATTTATTTTAGTAATGTAATTACTCAATGGATATTGAATGGTTGTAGCTGCTAAAACAGCTGTACTTTGTAATTGAAAATGAATATGTGGTTCAGGCGAACGCCCCGAACTTCCATTATTAGCAAGCATTTGACCTTTATACACATATTCGTTCACAGCTACTTTAAAGCTATCCTTTTTTATGTGGCTAATTTTAGAATACAACTGTTCGGCATGTTTAATAATAATGGTATTTCCCCAGTTTTGTTGCAAGTTTACATCGCCAATTAAGTTATCGTCTATGCCATCAATAATATCAACTACATATCCATCGGCAGGTGCTAAAACGGGAAGTGCATAACAGTAATAGTCTTCTAAATTAATTCCAGGCAAACGAAATGTTTTTAGTTCATTATCTTTTATCACAAAATCCCAAGCATATTGGTATTCATTTTTATGGGTAATGCTACCATTTTGCCCTTGCGAAATTTGCCATTCGCCATAAAAAGGAAGTCCTATTTTAAAATAAACTTCATCATTAAATCTTTCCTTTTCATTCAAAAATCTGTACAGATTTTTTTCAGGAGAAAACAACTGAACTTGCGTCAATTTTAACTTATCGGCTTTTACCCTATAATATAAAAAATAAAGCACCATAATTACCATGATATTAAATGGCAATGACAATACAGAAAGACCTAATAAACCAAATACTGAGGCAGAAGCAGCTATAATAATTGATATTATAGGTGCGGCAATAATTACTAATAAAAATGAGTAGGAATTAGCTAGTAAAAAATATCCTCCAATGGCAATAGCAGCCAATATAAAGTTAAAACCAATAAAAGTATAATTCAATAAATTAACATCGCCTTGCAGTAATATAAAGAAATAATAACCACTTAAAAAACCAACAATAGACAATAAAAATGCAATACGAGAAAATATTAATAAACCAATTACTATTAATATTCCAGCTATAATATTGTATTGGAAAATAATGGCACCCAGTGATTTTAAATATACATCTAACAAATGAGGCAATTCAATATTATCGTAAAAATGATATGCTTGAACCATATCAGCACCACCCAATTTAAGCATTTCATTGTAAACAAAAATACCCCTATCGTTATTTATTAAAGTAGCAAAATGAGGAGTTGCTAACTGTATTAACCAAACAGCAAACAAAAAAGGTAAACTTAAATAAGGTAATTTTTTATTGGCTTGTAAGCCAGCAATAACTATGGTTAACACAAAAGTAATAAAACTGATAAAGCCTACCAATAAAAACAATTGCCAGCTTGGCTGAAAAGTATAACCAATAAATAAGCCAACCAACAAACTGTTAAAACCATAATATCCTTTGGAGATATATGTTTGATTATAATTTAAAATTTGCGCAAAAACATTTGTTAAAATTACTGAAAGCAATCCATAAAAACCCACATAAACATCAA
The DNA here is from genome assembly GCA_903888395.1 of uncultured Bacteroidota bacterium. Lineage (GTDB taxonomy): Bacteria > Bacteroidota > Bacteroidia > UKL13-3 > UKL13-3 > JAAFJM01. The sequence continues at coordinate 13,463 of CAISTO010000413.1, forward strand.
TAAAAGAAGCAATAAACACAAAAGCTGCAAGCCAATAGCTATCAGCCAAAAACAACTGAGAATAGCTATTAATTATGCCATTCCCGTGGAGTTTTATATTGTATTTAAAATTTGTTTTTATCAATTTTTTATGTTTATCAAATGTAAAACGATGTCAAAATTAAGATAAAGTTCAACATATTTTTATAACTTAATTAATGTTTTAAACAGAATAATTATAGTTTAAAATCTTTTAAATATTCAGGAGTAATTTCTAAACTATTCATGTATTCCAAAGTTTCTTTTTTACGAATTAAATGAGGTTTTCCATCCATATCAATCATAACAATATTAGGTCTCATGGCTATAAATTGCATCCATTGCGTCATATTATATGCACCCACGGTGTGAACCACTACATTATCCCCTTTTTTCATTGGAGGCAAGGTAATATTTTCTCTGATTACATCAATGTTCATACATAATGGACCATAAATTACTGAATCCTCAGTGTAATGACTGAATTCTTGCGCTGGCGAAATTTTATGTTCATACCAAAAAGAAGTGAATAAAATATTGACACCAAAATCCATAATAGTAGCTTTACGACCATCGCTTAAACGTTTGTTTGCCAAAACTGTTCCTAATAAAAAACCCGCTTCATCAACCAATGAACGACCACTTTCTAAAATTAATAATGGTAAATCCTCTTTGCTGTACTCTGAGTTCAATAAAGCAGAACAAATTGCTTCGGCATAATCATCAAAAGTTGGAACCGAATCAGCGCCCATTAAATATGAACCTTTTAAAGTATTGCGAGAAGCAAAACCTCCACCCATATCAATATAAGTAATGTTTTTTCCAAATTTAGATTTTATATGAAAAGCTAAATCCAATAATTTAGTTGCTGCCACAGCATAAGCGCTAGGTGTTAACATAAATGTACCAATATGAGTATGCAAGCCTATTAAATCCATTTTATTGGTTAAAATAATTTTATTAATTGCATCCCAAGCTTGCCCGCTTTCATAATTAAAACCAAATCGATCCCACATGGGGTAAACGCCTGTATCCATGTTTACACGAATGGCTACTTTTGGACGTTTTTTTAACTCGTCTGTTAGCTCTATAATTCTATATAATTCATCCAAATGATCAATGTGAATCATTGATTCATTATTGATTGCTAAAATCAAATCGTCATCGGTTTTATCAGGACCATTGAAAATAATTTTATTTCCCGGAACTCCGTTCAATAATGCTTTATTATATTCAAAACCTGAAACTACTTCCGACCAACTTCCTTCTTGATGAAAAACGCTACAAATGGCATTGTTATAATGTGTTTTATAACTCCATGCAAACTGTACTTTTGGATAGCGAGTAGTAAATGCGCGCACCGCATCTTTGTATGTTTTTCTAATAGTTTGCTCACTCATTACAAATAATGGTGAACCAAATTCACTTATCAAATCCTTTACTCTTGCACCATCAATATTGGTAACAGGAGTATATTCAGTACGAGTTCCGTATTTATTCATTACTCCAGTATTTAATTTTTTAATTACTGGTCTTTCATATCTAATTTTTTCCATGTGTTTTATATTTTTTAGGCCTCTGGCTGCTTGCGGCTATCCTTTGGCAATTTTATTTGATTTTTAATATTTTTTGAAGAAGCTAGAAGCCATAGGCTATAGGCCAAAAGCATTATTTAAAGCTCCCCTATTGTCGATATTTGTTCAAATTCTTTTAAATCTACTATCATATCGAACGAATAACGAATAAACATTTTTCCAATATCATAAGCTTTATATGGTGGCACATTTTGTCCTAATGCCAGTTTTACCAATGCTTCTGGTTGGTTTTGACCGCAACCAGCTGCTAAATAAACCCAAGCTGGAAAACGCGGATTTATTTCCAATAAATAATATTTGTTTTCAGCAGTTTTAATGAATTCCAGTTCCATTCCACCACGCCATTTCGAAGATGAAATAACCCTATTTGCAATGTTAACCAACTCTTCATCGTCTAATGAAATTCCAGCCCAAGCTTTGCCTTTATCAGTAATAAAAAGTTTTCGCATGGGTACCGCACTAATTGCATTTCCTTTGCCATCACCCAAGGCCGTAACATTTACTTCACTACCAAAAACATATTCTTGAATTATAATAGGCAAGCCCCATTTAGCACTAATTTTATTAAAATAATTGGCTACTTGTTCTGCATTGTATGCAATGTATGCATCGTAAAACTTTCCTTTTACTACCATTGGATAAGAAAATTCTTTGGAAATAACAGGAATTTCCGAGGTATTAAACATCATTTTACTGAATGGAACATCTACACCATGTTTTTCACCAAATTCAAACAAGTTTGCTTTATGCCTTTCGTCAAATTGCTCTTGAGTTGGCAAAAACATACTAATGCCTAAATCAGATTTTAGCAAAGGTTCTATTTTCATAAAATTTGCTAATTCCGCATCAAAATTAGGAATAATTACATCCAATTTTTCTTGGTTATGAATATAATAAATGCGTTCTAATAATGAATCAATTCCTGCGCCTGGAAATGGTATTTGGTATGATTTATCAACCAAATCGTGCATATATAAACCTGGTTCTAAAGTTTCATAACTTAGACCAATAATTCTAACATCAAAATCCTTGCTTTCTTTTAACGCTCTAATTACAGGAATTCCAGGTCCGGGACTATCAATATTGTTTAATCCAGATACTGCAACCGTTATTTTTTGTTTCATAAAATTATTCTTTAGGTTCCAAAAATTATTCGCTATCGTCAGCTACTTGATTCGTTTGCAACATCATAACAAAATCATAATAGTCTTTTTCAAAAGTGGATTCATCTGTAATGTATTTACTTAAAATAGATTTGCGGATTTCATCTTTGCTTTTATCATCTTTAAGCATTCTGATAATTTCTAAGCCAATGGGATTGGTGCTAAACGAATCACCTGTGGTTGGATTAAAAATAAATCCTGATTCGCTAATGGCTACATTCTTTTTTATTTTCATAGCATGTTTTTTATATAAAAAGTGGAGTGCTTTTATGTATTACAAATAACAAATAATTTAATAATTTACTTGTTATAGTTTTATATAAATAAGTTATAAGATTATGAAAATGACATGACGAATTACTTACAAAAATTTCATTGTTTTCAATGCTTTGGCTTTCCATTGTGCTGAAAGTACAACAATTAATGTGGCAGTTCCACCAAAAACAACTGATGGTGCTAAGCCCAAAAACCTTGCTGCTACTCCACTTTCAAACGCACCTATTTCGTTAGAACTTCCAATGAAAATGGTATTAATAGATGACACCCTACCACGCATATTATCGGGTACAAATATTTGCATAATTGCACCACGAATAATCACACTAATACTATCGAAGGCACCGCTTAAAAACAGGAGTAAAATACTTAAATAAAAGTTGGTACTTAAACCAAAGCCAATCATACAAATTCCAAATGCAGCCACCACAATGATTAATGTTTGTCCAGGATTTTTAAAACTTCCATAAAACGAAAAAGCAATCATTGTTATACTAGCTCCTAATGATGGTGCTGCTCGCAAATAGCCTAATCCTTGCGGACCAACATTTAATATTTCATGGGCAAACGCTGGTAACAAAGCCACAGCGCCTCCAAATAAAACTGAAAACAAATCGAGTGAAAGTGCGCCCAAAATTACTTTATGGTTCAAAACATATTTGATTCCTTCTGCTAAATTAAGCCAAATAGAATCGTGTTTCATGGATACAATATGCTTTTTTACTTTTATTAAACTTAAAAAAACAAATGCAATGGAAAACAATACAATAATTACAATAAAACTATTGGTAATTCCATAATAATTATATAAAAATCCCGCACTTGCCGGACCGGCAATAGATGCAATTTGCCAAGTAGTGCTATAAAAAGTACTGCCTTTTACTAATTGTTCTTTACTTACTAATTGAGTTAAAATGGCTTGCCCAGCGGGCGCATAAAAACCCCTTCCCAAACCAATTAACATGATTAAACCATAAATGGCATTTACTTGTAAAGTTTTTGGAAATGAATTATTTGTAACTAACAATAAACCTATTGCGCCAAGCAACATGGTTAACATGCTAAATTGCATGATCTTTTTTCGGTTATGTTTATCTGCTACATGACCAGCAAACAAGGCAATACTAATGGCGGGAACAGCTTCTGCTAGCCCAATTAAACCCAAAGCCAATACATCGTTGGTGAGTTTATAAATATGCCAGCCAATAACAACCGCAATTATTTGATAGGCGAACGTTAAAAAAAATCGTGTTAATATAAAATTCCTGTAACTGCTTATGCGCAGCGGATGAGTAATGCTCATGAATTAATTACTCATTTTTATCCACTTCCAAATTTCTTTGTAAGTAGGTTTTTTACCAAAAGTTAAAATACCAATTCTATAAATTCTAGAAGCTAACCAAACAGTAAACATAAAGCCGCAAATCATTAACGACATTGACAATAATAGTTCCCAAGCTGGAACCCCAAAAGGCAATCGAATCATCATAACAACAGGAGAAGTAAAAGGAATAATAGACAACCAAAATGCAGCTGCTCCATTAGGGGCATTTAACACCAAACCTTGAGCTAAAGCAATTGAAAAAACCAAAGGCATGGTAACTGGAAGCATAAATTGTTGGGTATCGGTTTCATTATCAACTGCGCTGCCAATGGCAGCAAATAATGCACCATAAAACAAATATCCTGTTATAAAATAAAACAAAAACACAGCAATTAAATATGGATAATTAAATGATAACAATCCATCTAAAAACGAATTTCCACTGATGGCATTTACTGGCATTGCATTTGGCAATTGTGAGGAAACATTTGCTAATTCTTTCACATGATCACCAATCAAAAATGAACTTACTAATGGTATTGCCAATAAAATAAGTGCTACCCAAATTACAAATTGTAACAAACCAACACTTGCAATTCCGAGTATTTTTCCCATCATTAATTGAAATGGTTTTACCGATGATATAATGATTTCTACAATGCGATTTGTTTTTTCTTCAATGATGCCTTTCATAACCATTACACCATATAAAAATATGAATAAATATATAAGTAAAGCACCTCCCATTCCCAATGCTGTTGCCGCTCC
>CAISTO010000414.1 GCA_903888395.1 uncultured Bacteroidota bacterium
ATGCAAAATTAAGTACCATTTACTTTGAATTATATAATTACACTCATAAAATTGAATACCTTTATAAAATACAAGGATTAAGTGACATTACTAAAAACACAGATAACAACAGCGATAAAAGTAAATTTTTTAATATTCAATACAATGAACAAACCATCATTAAACTCCAGAAATTAAGTCAGAAAAAAAATTGTGCCATTATCAATTATATTGCTTCATATAATCCAAATAACTTAATGGCAATAGTATCATTACCTGATACAACCATGCTCCTATCATGTTCGGGAAATGAATATGCTAAAAATAGTTCTTATGGAGTTCATCTTTCAGGTATTTTTATTAAACCAGAAAAGAATTCATATCCAAAAAATATATTTTTTGATGCTTATAAGGATTGTTTTAAAAACATAGATTTTGTTTTACAAAACAAAGGCATTAAAACCATTCATATCATTACACACAGTTCAATCAATGGCTTAAACTTTGATTTAGTTTTAAAAGATACTTTTTCAAATCAAGTTTTTAAAGAATCTACTTTAATAAAAAAATACAATATCTTATACCATTCCAATGCTAACACCTTATCAAATTATCATAGTAATTCTCCCATTTATACAAGTATTGATATCATAGCTCCTGATTATAAAAAAACAAACTATCCAGAAATCATCTTTGGTAAAACATTCTTAGAAAAAATTAGTGAATTATTTAAAATAGAAATAAACGAAAAAAGCCACCAACAAGTTTTTTTTCAAAAGAATAAACTCATTCAATTTATTGGGCATATTGAATCTCATGAATTTTCAAATGAACAAATGCTAATTATCAACGACAGTGAAAGTATAAATAGTAATACTATTTTAAATTATGATTTAACAGGTAGTTCTTATTTGTTAAACGGCTGTGCAAGTAATATTGGTAAAAATGAAATGAATAATAAAATAAATAATTTACCAAATTACATGTTGAATCAAAACGCTACAGCTGTAATTAGTACTTTATGGCCAATTGACGATAAGGAAAATGCTGTGTTTTTAGAGAAATTTTATTACTTCCTTTCAAATGGTTTAGCATCATCAGAGGCATTGCGTCAAACAAAACTATATTTTTCAAATAATAATTATCCTGTGTCTATGTGGGGTGCTTATTTATATTATGGCAATGATTTTTATTTAAGAAAAAAAGAAACAAATAACCTTTTTATATATTTTAGTATTGGAATGTTTTGCATCATTGGACTATTTTTTATTTATAAAAACAAATAAAAGTACATTAATTAAAATTGAAATCCCGATTAATCGGGAGAAAGATTAAAAGATTAGAAAAACTACTATCGTCTATCGTCTATGGTCTAACATCTATCGTCTATCATCTATGGTCTATCGTCTAACATTCATCATTCCCCCAAAATTCATCATTCATAATTCATAATTAAAAACTACATTTGCCGCCTTTAAAAAAGTAAATAATAAATGATTTCAGTTGGTAATTTAAGCTTACGATACGGTAAGCGCGTGTTGTTTGAAGATGTAAATGTTAAGTTTGCTCCAGGTAATTGTTATGGTGTAATTGGTGCTAATGGTGCTGGAAAATCTACTTTATTAAAAATTCTATCGGGCGAAATAGACCCAAGTACGGGTTCAGTTTCTATTACTCCTGGCGATAGAATGAGTGTGTTAAGTCAAAATCACTTTGAATTTGATGAGTTCCCAGTTTTACAAACTGTAATCATGGGTAACAAAAAACTTTGGCAAATAATGGAAGAAAAAGATGCCATTTATGCCAAACCCGATTTTAGCGATGCCGATGGACTAAAAGCCGCTGACTTAGAAGGTCAGTTTGCCGACATGGAAGGTTGGAATGCCGAAAGCGATGCAGCAAGTTTGTTAAACGATTTGGGAATAGCTGACGCATTGCACAGCAAATTAATTAAAGATTTGAACGGAAAAGAAAAAGTGCGTGTGCTTTTGGCGCAAGCGCTTTTTGGTAATCCCGATATATTATTATTAGATGAGCCCACCAACGATTTGGATGTGGAAACAGTAACTTGGTTAGAAAACTTTTTAGCCGATTTTCAAAATACAGTAATTGTAGTAAGTCATGATCGACATTTTTTAGATGCTGTTTGTACGCATGTGGCCGATATTGATTTCTCAAAAGTTTCACTTTACACCGGAAACTATTCTTTCTGGTATCAAAGTAGTCAATTGGCATTGCGCCAAAAAGGCGATCAGAATAAAAAAGTAGAGGAAAAACGCAAGGAATTACAAGATTTTATTGAACGTTTTAGTGCCAATGCTTCTAAAAGTCGTCAGGCTACAAGTAGGAAAAAACTTTTGGAAAAATTAGTAGTGGATGATATTCAAGCTTCTACTCGTAAATATCCAGGTATTATTTTTAGACCTGACAGAGATTGTGGTGACCAAATTCTTCGCATTGATAACTTAAGTAAGAAAAACAATGATGGTGACGTGCTCTTCAAAAACATTTCGTTCAATTTAGACAAAGGCGATAAAGTAGTAATCCTTTCAAAAAATCCAATGGCGATTTCCACCTTTTTTGAAGTAATTATGGGTAATGACACTGCCGAAACTGGCGATTTTGTTTGGGGACAAACCATTACCAAATCATATTTACCAAACGATAACAGCAGTTATTTTAGCGCTGACTATAATTTAATAGATTGGTTACGCCAATATTCGGAAGAAAAAGATGAAACATATGTGCGTGGCTTTTTAGGCAAAATGCTTTTCAGTGGCGAAGAAGTTTTCAAAAAATCAAATGTGTTAAGTGGAGGCGAAAAAGTGCGTTGCATGGTTTCACGCATGATGCTTACCAACGCCAATTGCTTAGTGCTTGACGAGCCTACTAATCACCTAGATTTGGAATCGATTACTGCATTTAATAATGCTTTGATGGAATGGAAACACAATGCTATTTTTACCAGTCATGACCATGAATTTGTACAAACCATTGCCAATAGAATTATTGAAATTACACCAACTGGCTGCATTGACAAACGCATGACTTACGATGAATACATTAACAGCGCAGACATAAAAGAACAACGCGAAATGATGTATTTACAAAAAAGTAAAAAGTAAATTTCTTTAAATAATATTCCTAAAAAGCTTGATAGTTTCTATCAGGCTTTTTTTATTTTGGGCGTAACCCGCTTCCCTTGCTTAAACCAAAACACGCGAATAGACTTCAATTTGATTTTGAGTTTTTATTATATAAACACTGATAAAATAAAGAGTTCCAGAGGAACGACCTTACGGTAGCAACGGGTTTTAACCCGTTGAAAAAAAATGAACGGCCCCTTCTACACGAAACCCCCAAAATCTCTGCGAAAAGCTAAAAGCTTTTCGCAGAGATTTTGGG
>CAISTO010000415.1 GCA_903888395.1 uncultured Bacteroidota bacterium
AACAGGACCTATTTCTTTCCATTGTTCTTGTAACGATTTAACTTGAGCAGTTTGCTTACCCCAATCAATTGGAGCGGCTGCAATGTTTTCTACTTGTTTAAAAAGTTCAGTTTTCTTTTTAAAGTTTTCGTTTCTTACTGCATTAAATGTTTTGAACCAATTGTTTTTATTATTGAAAAATGTATTGCGAATGTCTTTAAATTCATCCCAAATTTTTTCTCTTTCTGTCATGGGCACATAACCAATTTTTTTCCACTCTTCCATTAATTCATTGGCTTCTTTGGTTTTTGCCATCCAATCCTTAATGCGAGTAGTTTTATAATCAGCTAATTCCTTCGACTTTTCAATCAATGCTAATTTTAAAGCTAAATTCTCTTGTCTAACTACCTCATTTTTTTCCGATTCTGCTTTAATTACGCCATATACTTTATCAACCTCAGCCTTAAAACGAGTCCAAATATCTTCATTGGCTTCTTTTGGCACAGGACCAATATTTCTCCAATCTTCTTGGTATTTTTTAACCGCAATCAATGCTGATTTTATGCTTTTTTCTTCCGATAATTCACTCACTTTTTTGCATAAATTAATTTTAGCATCCAAGTTACGTTCTCTATCCATTTGAGCTATTTCATTGTTAATGCTCAACTTGTCATAAAATATTTCATTTAACACACGGTAACTTTCCCAAAGGCGTTCCACATGTTCTTTAGGAACATTTTTTATGTTTTTCCATTCAGTTTGTAACTCTTTTAATTTAGCCAAACTATCTTTTGTTTCTTCCGAACTATTTAAAGCTTTTATTTTTTCTAAAACAGTTTCTTTAGCTTTTAAATTTTTTAATCTTTCTGCTTCAGCAATTGCTTTTGCAGTAGCTATTTTATCGCGTAAATCTTTTGACGCTTTGTTAAAAGTATCTTTTGCTGCTATTCCCGATTTAAATTCAAAATCGTCTTTTTCTCCACCTTCTTCTATAAAATTGTGAAGTGCTATATTTTGTTCTTCATGTAAAGCCGCATCAAAAAATGGCTTAATGGTTTTAAAAATCTGAAAAGCCTCACTGTGCGGTTTTTCGCTTGCCGCTTCTAATGCCATTGCCAATAATTCATCTTTAGTTTTGCTAGCATAATCATTTTGCTCTTGCAATTCTGTGTGTTCAATGGCTGCTAAATCAGCATCAAATTCATGTTCGTCAATAGTAATTTCTAAAGCATCGGTGGCTAAGTTAATTGTTACTTCGCTAGCTGCTGTTTCTTCCATTATGATTTCAGCAACTGGTGTTTCAGCTAATGTTTCAGTTGGTGTTTCAATTACTGCTTCCATCGTTTCAACTGCTAATTCTTCCATTTTGCTTTCAGCAATTGGCGTAGCTAATGTTTCATTGGGTACTTCTAACATTTCAGTAATTTCATTTTCCATCATTGGAGATTCAGTTATTTCAACTGTTGATTCAATGGGTGATTCAATGGTTTCATCAATCACATGTTCTGTAACATTAATTGCTACATTGTTTTCTAAAGTAGGTTCTGCATTTAAAGCAGCATCAGAAGGATTCATTTCGTTAAGTTCAGTCATTTTAAAATAAATAGAGATCAGTTATACATTCTTTTTTAGGAGGGCGAATTTAATTTATTTTTGTAAAACACAAGACGCAATTATTTTAAAGGAATATCCTTTGATTCAATTAGATAATATTGATAGCTCAATTAAAAATAATTTTCCTCAGGTTCAAATAAGCTGTTTTTATCATTATTTACTTAAAGTAAGTGTGAATGTCTAAATATTGTGATTTTAAAAACACAAAAACTTTTACGTTTTTCAACAGTGAAGATTAATTATATTTGCTACTTAAATAAAACTAAAATAACAATTAAATAATGTTTGGAAAATTAGGTGAGGCAAAACAAAAAGCAGAGGAAATGAAGCTTAAATTAGAAGCAATTACCGTAGAAGGAAACGCACAAGGAGTTAGGGTTATTGCCAATGCAAACAAAAAAATTATTACTATAAACATTGCTCCCGAATTATTAAACCCAGCAAATAAAGAACAACTTGAAGACCTTTTAATGCTTGCAATTGAACATGCAATGAATCAAGCAGAAAATATTTCAGCAGCCGAAATGAAAGCCATGATGGGTGCTATGATGCCTGGTATGGGTAACTTATTTGGTAACTAATTAACCTCAATAATCGTTACATCATTTCACTGAAATTCATTTGCCATTGCAACCAATAAAAAAATATATACTCCTTTTATTTTGTCTTGTTGGGCTTTATACTTTAAAAGCTCAGCAAAGCAAATTTTATATAAAAGGTTTTGTAGTGGGTGCCGATACCAATTCGGCAATTCCTTTGGCTAATATTCATAACATCACTTCACAAACGCGTTATATTACCAATCGCTATGGTGCTTTTGGTATCCATGTTTTTCCTAATGACACCATTGAGTTTTCGGTAATTGGATATAAAACTTATGTGCTTATTTGTGCCAATTATTTGAACCAAGGCGATGTGCCAATTATTATAAAACTAAAACGCAGTTATATAAAATTACGGGAAGTAATTGTATCGGGTCAAAAACGCAAACAAGATAGCATGGCGCGCGCTGCTGCCAAACGCTTACGAACAGATCCTTTGTTAAATAATTACAGTACTTCTATCTCTATTTATAATGCTTCGCAAGGTGGCATGTTAAGCAGTATTTTGGCCGGTGGCAATAAAAAAATTCAAGAATATGAAAAGCTCATGCGCTTAATGGAAATTTACAACGAACAAAACCAAGTTAGCGAAAAATATAATATTGAATTAGTCATGCGAACTACTTTACTGGATGAAAAACATGCACGTGAATTGATGAAATACTGTGAAATTCCAAACTATTTTATTTTAAACTCCAACGAATACGATATTATTTTAGCTATCAAAAACTGCTTTAAAGAACACAAACAAAGAAGAAGATAGTTTCATTAATTGGACAACTTAAAGCCTATAGTTATATAAACAAGGCGTATTAATTATTCATCAAAATTAGCATCAGTAATATCAGTAAAATGTGCCAGAGGTGGTTCTCCTAGTAAATATAAAATATCAAATACTTGATTGGCCTTTATTAATTCTTCTTCATGTTTGTAAGAAGCAGCTAAATTACGAAGCACTCTTTTTACGATTGATAAATTATCGCAAGGCAAATAATACGCATCATTAGAAGGAATTTTCATTTGTTCTACAAATTGCGCTAAACTTTTTTGCGTAAATATTCCTCCTTTATGAAAGGCATTGATATAAAACAAAATTGGCCTGTTTTCAGCACTCATTTTTTTGTCCGATATAAAATCAAAACTTTTCAGTGAAAGCTTATCTTCTTCTAAAAAAGCCAACATAAAATGCTGAGGTAAATTAACTCCAAACACAGGTAATTTTAAATGCTGAGCTACCAACATATAAATAATACATAGCATAATCGGATTGCCTTTTTTAGTTTCCAATACCTCATTAATGTATGAGTTAGATGAACTTTGATAGTTTGCTACATTTCCTGAAAATCCATGAATATCATAAAAAGTATAATTCAATATTTTTACTTTTTCTACTGCAGAAATATCATGCCTCATATCAAGCCATGCATTTAATTTTATTTTTTCAATGCATTCTTTTAAAAATGATTTTTCAAGTGTTGGGTACTTAAATTTTGCAATCAAATAAACACCTTGCAACAAATCTTTTTCCGTTGAATCGTGCCATTCTTTGAATTCAATTAAAAGCTGTTGATAGTTAATTTTACTAACAATTTCAGCTGTTAGGTCTATTACATTTTCATCTTTTATATGTGTTAATTCACCTGCTATCATTGGCAAGGCATTTACACCATAAGAAAGTAGTTTTTTTTCTACTAAATTTACAACTTCTGCATCAGTATCATCGAGCAAAAACAAAAGTGATTTTATTTCAGTAGCGTTCAATTTTTTTTTGTTTTATTTTATGTTTAGCAAATCTATGCTTTTGAACACACTTTTTTATCTTTTGTTTTTATTTAAAAAGAAATTACAACATTACCGCTATGGCAAGTTTAAGCTACGCAAAAATCATCAAGCTGTCCGTGGTTGTGTCTCCTGACCAACCACATAAAAATAACACCTACCCTGCCCTTCCTTAATAGGAAGGGTGATTTCCGTTGTTAATTGTTAGCCATTGTTTTCATAAGTGGATTGGTGGGGACACCAACCACGGACAAATTTGTAGGTATTAGCTTGAACTGTGGCGAGCGTGGGGTCGACAAAAATGCGGGCCAGCGTTGGCCTTGTGCGTGGAAGCTCCTTTTTGTCTAGCTTTTTTGCATACTTTTACAGCAATGGAAAAAGT
>CAISTO010000416.1 GCA_903888395.1 uncultured Bacteroidota bacterium
AAGAATAATCCCCAAGCATTTCGATCTATAAACACATCAACTTTAAAGGATGCATAACTCGATTTGGCTTCTTTTAAAGTTAAATCACCAAAGGTAGTTTCATACGTTTGCAAGCCTGTTTTTTCTATTACGTTACTGATATTCCAACCGGCAATGGTTAAAGCTGGATCAAAATGTTCGCCAACAGTATCGGCTACAAAAATCAAACTACGGGAGTCGAATTGTGAATTTTCAATATGAATTTCTAACTGCTGTTTATCGAATGGATAATTTTGAACTTCCCACGATTCTTTCATTACACATTTCATTTTCATGAGGGTAAATACTTCACCGTTTGCAGTATCGGTATAGTTGTCGGTATTTTCAATTGATTTGGCATTGGGAACTTCTACATTCTTAGCAAAATCGAAAGCCTTGTTTTTATACCTAAACCACAGCCAAAACCGAACTGTATATTCCTTTTGCCTAAAATCAATATCGTGCAAACTGATAAAATAAACACCTACTTTAACAGTATCGGGGGGCACAATTACTTCAGCTGCTTTAGCAGTATTTAATTGCATGAATGCAATGAATAAAAACAATAATAGAAGGAATTTTTTCATGGAGGGAAAGTATAAAAAATAATGATTAATTTTCAAATTGTTCTCTTCTAATTTGAATATATCTTAAAAGTTTTGGATTGATTTTATGCTCCAAATAATACAGCTTTAAGTTATTGAAAACTTGTCTTTGACTATCCAAATCCATGAATTCAGTTTTGCTAGGAGCAATATAAATTCCAGCTAATGTAGACACCAATCCAATAGTTGTAGCAGAAACGAAAGACGCATAATCTCTATGAATGAATAAACTTACACTAGAACCTAAAAAAAAAGCACCCGAACCCAAACAAAAACCACTCAATATTGGCTTTAAATATTTTGTGCGTTTATATTTTTTTGTGTAATCAAAAATGTATTGAGTGGTGTCATTAATATTAAACAAGGCTAATTGTTTGTCTCTTCCTAATGACTTAAACGCTTCTAAACTAATATCAAATACATGGTTTGCATATTTGAATTTATAAGAATTAGAATCATTTGGAATTGCCATTTTCAAGGTATCTTTATTGTATTTTATTCGCTCAAAATACAATAGTTTATTATATAAATTTTTGCGTGTATTTTTTGAATGAATAATAACAGCAACTCCCAATGGAAATAGCATTATTGGATTATAAGGTATGGATAAAGCACCTGAAACACCATATAAAACACTTGCTAAAATTCTACTATTTCTATTCCCCTTTATTATTTCGTTAGCATCTTCATCAGCGGCATACAATGCTTTAATTTGTTTATGCTTTAATCCACTAAATTCTATAAATGAAATGGTATCTAAAACCTGTGCTTTTCCATCTAATAAAATGTTAAAAAAAAGCATCAGTGCAAAAAGTTTTTTCATGGAGGGAAATTAGTGAAAATCCATTCAAAATTTGTAATTTATTTAAAAGTGATTTTCTTTTAAACAAAAAAAAAGGTTGACCTATGCCAACATTTGCCAGCGGTTGGTATTTTTACCTACCGCTAATTAAATGTTCGGTGAAAACACCGACCATTGGCAAATTTTTATTGAATTTGTAAATCCCAAATAGAACTATCTGCACAAACATATCTAATTAAACCATAATTTTTAGCAACCCACATTTCAGTTACAAATTCAGCATTATTAGAACCTATTCTATCAGGACTTTTGGTTTGAATAACTTCACTAAAAACTATATTATTAATTGTTTTATTGAGATAAAACTCTACACAAGAATCACAATTATTTGAGATATTTCTTGGTTGCTTATTCATTTCAAAAGACAATAATGTAGATGTCATTGTTAATCCACTTCTATTAGTTATTTCTAGCCATGTTTCTGATATTGAATTTTGAAGTATTGATATTTGAAAATACTTTCTATAAATAGTAGAATATAAATTATAATCTCTGAATTCACTTTTACGACTACAATCTTCATTTTGTAAATACCATTCACTGAAATTCATGTCTCTTACAATCATTAATGACTCTTCCTTACCATTATTAGATTTAAACCTAATATAACCAATTGAATCAATGGGATAGCCTTTTACCCAATCAATAAATAATGTATTTATAGGCGCCTTCTGACCAGTAATACAATTAGATTGCTTACTACAGCTAAAAAAAATGCCAAACAGAATATAGAAAATTACTGCTTTACCCATGTTTCTCCGTTTGATAAATAATAACCAACCAATCCTTTGTTCAAATTATAATATATCCCAAAAGGAATAATTTTATTAATATTATAATTGACACTATCTGCATAAATTTCA
>CAISTO010000417.1 GCA_903888395.1 uncultured Bacteroidota bacterium
AAACTATAAATCCATTGCGTTAGCAATTAACTCGGCTACGTCCAATACTTGAACTTCTTCTTCTTTGTTATTGTGTTTAATACCATCTCGGAGCATGGTCATGCAAAACGGACAAGCAGCAGCAACAATATTAGCTTTGGTTTCAAGCATGTCATCGGCACGTTCTACATTCACTTCTTTGTTTCCTGTTTCGGCATCTTTAAACATTTGTGCTCCACCAGCACCGCAACATAATCCATTTGCCTTAGCACGTTTCATTTCTACTAACTCCACATCCAAACGTTCTATAATTTGGCGAGGTGCTTCATATATATTATTGGCACGGCCAAGGTAACAACTATCGTGGTATGTAATACGTTTGCCTTTAAAAGCGCCACCGGTAATGCTTAATTTACCAGCTTGTAACAACTCATTTATTAATTCAGTATGATGCACCACATTGTACATTCCACCTAATTGAGGATATTCGTTTTTTAAAGTATTGAAGCAATGCGGACAAGCAGTAACAATTTTTTTTACGCCATAAGCATTCATGGTTGTAATGTTTTGCATGGCTAACATTTGAAATAAAAACTCATTTCCCGCACGTTTAGCAGGATCTCCAGTACAAGCTTCCTCGGTTCCTAAAATGGCAAAACTAATATTTGCATGGTGTAATATTTTAGCAACGGCTTTGGTTATTTTTTGAGCGCGCTCATCAAAACTTCCTGCACAACCAACCCAAAAAAGCACTTCTACTTCTTGTCCTAAGGCGCTTACTTCTGCTAATGTTCTTACTTTAAAATCCATTTTATATTGTGTTTTTTAGAATCTTTTGCTAATAAAATCGCAAATTAGAATAAAATGGGAATAAATCAGAATTGGAATAAATTAATTTGACAAATAATGACTTTGATAAGCTCATTTATATAGCAAACAAATAATAAATCACGAAAGCTATTGGGTTATTAAAAACTAATTTGTTGCAAACTTGCCTTTTGTGCTATTACTTTGTAGCAAATAATTATGGCAAAAGAAAAACCAAGCATTCCAAAAGGTACCCGCGATTTTGGGCCACAGGAAGTGGCCAAAAGAAAATATATTTTAAATACCATTGAGAAAGTTTTTATAAAATACGGCTTTATGCCCATAGAAACGCCCACGATGGAAAACCTGAGTACGCTTACTGGAAAGTATGGCGATGAGGGTGATAAGCTACTATTCAGAATTTTAGATTCAGGTGAAACTTTTGAAAAAATTCGAAATTCGAAATTCGAAATTCGAAATCAAAATGAGTTCAATAATTCTATAACAGAAAAAGGCCTTCGTTACGATTTAACAGTTCCTTTTGCCCGCTATGTGGTGATGAATAGAAATGAAATAACTTTTCCTTTTAAGCGTTATCAAATGCAACCAGTTTGGCGTGCCGATAGGCCACAAAAAGGCCGTTACCGCGAGTTTTGGCAATGTGATGCCGATGTAGTTGGAAGCGATAGTTTGTTGCATGAACTAGATTTGATAAACATTTATAACGAGGTGTTTAAGTGTTTAGGTATTGATGTTGAAATTAAGATAAATAATAGAAAAATTTTAGCTGGAATCGCAGAAGTTGTTAAAGGAATTGAACACTTAAATACCATTGCGGTAGCAATTGATAAACTCGATAAAATTGGTAAAGAAGGTGTAAGTAAAGAGTTAACTGAATTGAATTTTACAGAAACAGAAATTACCATTCTATTTGATATTATCAGCATCAAAGGAACCGAAGTAGAAATGTTGGAGTCCTTAAAAATAAAACTTCAAAACTCAACAGAAGGATTAGTTGGAATTGATGAATTGAGTTTCATTTTTAAACAAATCAACCTCCCGATACATCGGGAAACCAATCAACTTATCAATTTAAAAACCGACTTCTCACTAGCACGAGGCCTCTCCTACTACACTGGCTGTATTTTTGAAGTAGTGGCCATTGAAGGCTCATTAAGAAGCAGCATTGGCGGTGGTGGAAGGTATGATAACTTAACAGGAAATTTTGGATTAGATGGCGTTTCTGGAGTTGGAATATCGTTTGGATTAGATAGAATATATGATGTTATTGATGATTTGAAATTGTTCCCTGAAACATTATCGCAAGGCAGCAGCAAAGTGTTAATTTGTGCAAATGATTCTATTGAAAACATTGAATTAGCGCCTGTATTACAATTATTAAATAAGTTAAGAAATAAAGGAATTGCATCGGAGATTTATTCGGAAAAAATAAATGTAAAAAAACCTTTAGAAAAACCCATTAAATATGCAAGTAGCAAAAAAATTGCATACGCACTTATTTACACCGAAAATGAAGCTTTAAAACTCAAAAATCTTGAAAATGGATTTCAAGAGGAATTGACCATTGAAGAGATTGTAGAGAAGTTGATTGGTTGATAAGTTGACGAGTTGGTATTTTAATTATTATAAATTAACATACCAACTCGTCAAAGCTTCGTCCGATAGCTATCGGACAAACTCAGTGACCAAAAACTTCAATCTATTACCAAAACTAATTACTAAGAAACTAAGTACTAAAAACTATAAAAAAAGCATGTACGAAATAACTACCCAAATAAGCATTGAAGAAATTCAAGATATTATTGCTAATAACAAGCAAATAAAATTAAGTGAAGACGCCAAAGCACGCATTGTAAAATGTAGAACTTATTTAGACGAAAAACTAGCCAATAACGACCAACCAATTTATGGTATCAATACTGGTTTTGGTTCATTGCATAGCACCAAAATAAGTAATGAAAACTTGGTGCAATTGCAAGAAAATTTATTACTTAGTCATGCTTGCGGAACGGGTGATTTGGTGCCACATGAAATCATCAAAATCATGTTGCTGCTAAAAGTTCAATCTTTGTCGTATGGCCATTCTGCTGCGCAATTAGAAACGGTGGAACGTTTGATTTATTTCTTTAACAACAATATTTTACCAGTAGTTTTTGAATTAGGTTCATTAGGCGCCAGTGGCGATTTAGCTCCTTTGGCACACTTGAGTTTACCTCTTATTGGTGAAGGAAATGTATATATACTTCAAAACTCGAAATTCGAAATTCGAAATTCGAAATTAATTGAAGAAGAGCACAATCTTAGTCCTATAAAACTTAAATCGAAAGAAGGTTTGGCGTTGATAAATGGTACCCAATTCATGAGTGCTTACGGCGTTTATTGTTTAATAAAATCCAATCAACTTTTAGCAAAAACTGATTTTATTGCAAGTATTTCAATCGATGCTTTTGATTGTAGATTAGAGCCTTTCCATCATTTATTGCATGATGTTCGTCCACATAAAGGACAAATAGCAACTGCCAAAAAAATACTTGAAAATCTTGCCGATTCTGAAATTGCAAAGCAACATAAAGTGCAAGTTCAAGATCAATATGCGTTCAGGTGTATTCCGCAAGTGCATGGTGCAAGTAAGGATGCCATTGAACATATCAATAAAATATTTACAACCGAAATAAATGCTGTTACTGACAATCCAAATGTTTTTGCAGAGGAAGATTTGATACTTTCGGGTGGTAATTTCCATGGACAAACTTTGGCCATTCATTTAGATTTTTTGGCTATAGCTTTGGCCGAATTAGGGAGTATTTCGGAACGTAGAACTTATCAATTAATTTCAGGACAAAGAAATTTACCTGCATTTTTGGTAAGCAATCCTGGTTTAAATTCTGGCTTTATGATTCCACAATACACTGCGGCAAGTATAGTTAGTCAAAATAAGCAATTATGTACACCCGC
>CAISTO010000418.1 GCA_903888395.1 uncultured Bacteroidota bacterium
AAGAAAGTTGGTAGATTTTATTACATGATACCAGTTTTAAAAATTATAAGTAGACTAATATATAACTAATATAGCATATTTATTCTATGCATATAACAAAACTTTTATATTCATTTATATATCCAAATTCAAAAAAAAGATATTTTCAGATTTGGGACTCAATCACTGGTTATCCAGCTACTATTCCAATTGATTTAATCACCTTGTTACAGTACAAAGGTCTTTATAATAAAGAATTCATTGGCACCGTATTTTTATACTATAATCAATTTATTAAGTCAGGATTCGTTAAAAAAAACAATCATGCCTTTGAAATAACTGAAATGGATCCTAACAGTGCATTTATTTCTCAAGCTTACATTTATATAGATAAGTTTGAAGAAAATGAAAGTTCGAAAAAAACAGATTTAAACCAAAGCCTAGATGCTTTATTTAAGTTAAATATACCATTTGCTGAATTTTATGAAAAATACTTGGTTTTAATAGAAGGTTTAAGTGAACACCCACCAAGACAAATCAACTATTATAGTTCTTTTTCTCATACATTTACTTCTTTAGCTACTGCTATTTCCAGTGTGAGTTCAAACGTTTTTTTAGATCTATTTCATAAGTATCTAAATGGTTTTGAAATTTTAGATAATCAAAATATTATATACTCTTTTAATGATTGGTTTTTGAAAGGATTTTTCTACACACAACAGGAAAAAATGGCAAAATTATTTGTAGCTTTAGGAGAATTAAACCTCATTGCAATAGATGCCATTCCTCATATTTTCAGGGATGACGAAAATGTAATTAAATTATTTGACCGCATCGGTTTTCAAAATATTCTTCCTTCAAATGCTGTTGTTGAAAACAATAATCCAAGGGACTTTAAAATAAAAGAATTTCCGTTTGAGCCTTATATTTTGCAATATATAAATCAAGCAGCTTTTAACTCTTTAGGCGATTCATCATTGATTGGGCTTCCTATTTTTGAAATGAAACCTGAAGAAATTGTTGGTAAGCTTTCAGATTCATATATTGATACTTCAAGGTTAATTAATTTTGTTAATTCAAATAATCAAACCCTACTACCAATGATTTATTCATCTCACTTTGGGATTAATAACGCATATCAAATTTGGGCTTTAGCTCCTTTTAACATGCAGCAATATCATGTTTTTACAAACAACGGAAAACTCATTGATGACCGGGGTTTTTATGACGTTTATTACCATAGCGCTAACATTGTTTATTTTCAAAACATGGATCTTTCTGGTTGGGAAAGAATTTACTTTGATCATGTACAAAACACATTTGAAATAAGGAATATAACTATTAGTGGTTTTGACATTGAAAACAGCGTATGTGAAATTGAATCAAATTTTATTGAAAAAACATAAGACTAATTTTTAAAAAACGCTTTAGTAAAACGCCTTTAATATCAAAAGTTAAACCAGATACCAAGTTTAACAACATGGAAAAAATGATGACCTGCCATTTTAAGGTTATGAAAACTTAGTTGTTTTTTGTTTGAATTTTATTAGTGATGGAAAATTAGGTTTTACATGACAAGAAGTTACTACTAAATGATATTATTTTTAATGAAACTAATATGTTTAAAAGGATTTATTTATTTTTTTTTAAAATAAATAAAACTGAATTGCAGTTGCAGTGTGTTGTTTTATGTTGCAAACCGATAAAACAATTTAAAGCGAAATCCAGAAAATAACAAAAGTAGGAAAAAAAAATTTAAGTACCACTTCAATTACAAGTATAAGGAATATCGTGGAGAATTAGAGTCTCCTATGTATGTGGACTGTTATGGTGGTGATAATGAAAAAACTCTGATGCGTATGTTAGCAACTAAATATGGATTTGGACCAGAGTTTTCCAATGCTAGCAGAAGAGATTTTAATATCGTGGTACATCAATTATAAAATATTAAAAGTAAAAGCACAAAAATCTAAATAAAATTAAATTCAATCAATATAATAACAACTTAAAAAAAACAAAAAAACATGGGAGTTAATTTAACAAAAGGAGGCAACGCCTCAATGGGTTCACTACAAAAATTTGTAGTTGGAATGGGCTGGGACACTAATGAAAGCGATTCTGGTGGGGCATTTGACTTAGATGCATCTGCATTTATGTTACAGGCTAGCGGTAAAGCTTTATCTGAAAGTCATTTTATTTATTTTAATAATTTAAAAAGTCCTGAGGGATGTGTGGAGCACACGGGTGATAATTTAGATGGTGCTGGTGATGGTGATGATGAGTCAATTAAAATCGATTTGTCAAAACTTCCAAGTGGTTGTGAATCAATAACATTTGTTGTTACTATTCACGATGCTGAATCAAGGCGTCAAAATTTCGGACAGGTTCGTAATGCTTTTGTAAGAATTTATGATCCAAGTACCAATGAAGAAATACTTAAATACGATTTAGGTGAGGACTATTCTATTGAAACAGCTGTGGAATTTGGAAGTTTATATTTAAAAGATGGCCAATGGAAATTTAAGGCTATTGGGGCTGGTTTTGCAGGCGGTTTGCAAAAATTTGTGGATAAATTCATTTAATATTAGAACTATACAAAAATGGCAACAATCAATTTAGTAAAAGGACAAAAAATAAACCTTAAGAAAGAAAATGGCGCATCAATAACAAAATTCTGTGCTGGTGCAAATTGGGGAGCACATTCGAATGGTGATTCCATCGATTTAGATTTACATGGTGTTATGTTCGATTCAAACAAAAACGAAATAGAGCATATTTATTTTGGAAATAGGTATTCTGAATTCGCAGAACCAAAACGTCATGAAGATGGGTATATACTTGAGTCAAAAATTTGGTTAACTGAAGATGACAGAGAAGGCGATCAAGGTGGTGATGATGGTGAGGATAATGAAGTATTGTACATGGATTTAAGTAAACTACCTTCACATTGTGAGAAAGTAGTTATTTTCCTTTGTAGCTTTTCAGGAGATGATTTCGGTGATGTACCTCATGCGGCAGTAAGGATTTATGAAGGGACCAAAGAGAATCCAACTAACATCCTTGCTCAATATAATGTAGGAAGAGAAGCCTCATTCAGAGGACATACAGTTATGGTTATGGGTATGTTCTATAAACACAATGGTGAATGGAAGTTTAATGCTATCGGAACACCAATTAAAGTTGACGGATCTGTTGAAGCTAAAGAAACAATTAAAAGTAAATTTTTATAATTAAAAATAGGGATGACGAAAACTATATAGAGTAGTCAAAATAATTAGTGAATCTAATCGAGTAATCTGAAAATCGTAAGAGTAAGAATAATAATTTTAAAAATAAAACATATGGCATTCGATAAAAAATATCAAAATTTTGGTGTAGTAAAAGTGGAAAACAATACAGTACGTCTTTATGAGTCACAACAAAATTATTTAACTTTAAACACATCTGGCGGGACACCTGTTTCTGCAAATTGGTCCGGTGAAAACGTACATGTAACAATGATGGATGGAAAAGTTAGAAAATATTCTATGCAACAAACTTACATTGTGATTTAACATCAAGAAAATAAAAAAATAAGAATAACAACAGCTAGTATTTTGATTGTTGCCATTCCTATTTTTACTTATTACTGGTAAAAACAACTGTTTTTACCAGTAATAAGATTTCAATTAAAGTATTGAAAAAATAGTAATATACCAATAACAAAAAGAAAATTTAATTTATAGAATTGTAAATAAAGGATCAAAAGAAGAAAGGTTTTTTTAGAATTAAATTTATTATCTTTTAAATCAAACAAGGTATTATTTAATGATTTACTTAAAGATA
>CAISTO010000419.1 GCA_903888395.1 uncultured Bacteroidota bacterium
CTTATCCTCACTATGCGTAGTCTGAAGCCGAGCCATTGCAAAGGGACTACGCATTTAAAATGAGATAAGAGTATCCAAACTCGTTTTTTAATTAGCCCGTGTTAGAGACACTAACTTTCATTTAAAATCCATAATGCACTTCGCTAACGCTAAGGATAGTTGAGAAAATAAATTACATAGTTTATAAGCTATGTTATCTATGTGCCTATGTGGTTCAATATTCTTTTTAAAATAAAAAAAACTCGTTTTATTTGCCCGTGTTAGAGACACTAACTTTCATTTAAAATCCCTAGAATGCTTTGCTAACTATATGGATAGTTGATTAAATAAATTACATAGTTTATAGGCTATGTTTTCTATGTGACTATGTGGTTCAAAATTCTTTTTTATAGAAAAAACATCAAACTTCAAAAAAGATGAAAATATTTTTTTCGCTGTTTTTAGTTTTTTTTAAGTAAAATTGCTTCATGCCTATCGTTAATTCTTTAGTAAGTTGGTACCTAAAAAAGCGTGTTCCTTTTATTGATAGAATGATGCTTAACCCGCATGCAGTGCAGGAAGAACAGCTTGCTAAATTATTAAATATTGCCGAATTAACTTCTTTTGGCACAGCCAATAAATTTAGTAGTATCAGAAATTTTGAAGATTTTAAAAAACAAGTTCCCATTACTAATTACGATGGTTTTAAACCATACATTGATCAAGTATTGCAAGGCAAACAAAATGTAATTTGGCCAAGCGATACGAGGTGGTTTGCCAAATCATCGGGAACTACAAGCGATAAAAGTAAATTTATTCCAATTACCTACGAAAGCCTTGATGAATGCCATTTTCAAGGTGGAAAAGATGCCATATTGTTTTATTTACTTCAGAAACCAGAAAGCAATTTATTTGACGGAAAAGGTTTGGTAGTAGGAGGTAGTAACAATGTAAATAAGCTAAATGAGGAAAGTTTTTTTGGCGATTTATCGGCTGTAATGATGCAGAATATGCCTTTTTGGGCACAATATTTACGAACACCAGAATTGGCCATTGCATTAATGAGTAATTGGGACGAAAAAGTAGAAAAAATGGCCCGTGCTACTTTAAGTGAAGACGTAACTAATATTTCGGGAGTGCCTACTTGGACCATTGTTTTAATAGAAAAGTTATATGAACTTACGGGTAAAAATTGTTTAACCGATATTTGGCCAAACATGGAACTTTATATTCATGGTGGGGTAAGTTTTATACCCTATAAAGAACGATTTAAACAGTTAATTAAATCGAGTCAGGTAAATTACTTAGAAACTTATAATGCATCGGAAGGATTCTTTGGAATTCAAGATGACATGAACCGTGACGACATGCTTCTCATGCTTGACTATGGCGTATTTTACGAGTTCATGCCAATGACAGAATATGGAAAAGAAAATCCAAATACACTGTCGATTGCCGAAGTGCAATTAAATGAAAATTATGCTTTAGTAATTAGTACCAACGCAGGTTTATGGCGTTACATCGTTGGCGATACTATTAAGTTTACTTCTATTAAACCTTATCGTTTTAAAATAACAGGTAGAACCAAACATTTTATCAATGCTTTTGGCGAAGAGTTAATGATTGAAAATGCTGATAATGCCATTACCAAAGCTTGTAAAAATTTAAATGCACATATAGTAGATTATACCGCGGCTCCAATTTATATTACTGAAACACAAAAAGGTGGGCATGAATGGTTAATAGAATTTGATCAATTGCCTGAAAACTTAACAGAATTCACCATTCATTTAGACAATCATTTAAAAGAAAACAACAGCGATTACGAAGCCAAACGCTATAAAGACATGGCCATGCAATTACCAAAAATTCATGCGTTGCCAAAAGGAACTTTTAGCAATTGGTTGAAACAAAAACAAAAATTGGGTGGCCAACATAAAGTGCCTCGTTTAAGTAATAACCGGGAGGTGTTAGAGGAAATTTTAGGAACGATGAGCACAACGATTTAGAGATTTTTTGATTTAAAAATTGTAAAATTAAAAAATTGAAAGGTTAAATCATTTCGAATTTATCCATTCAAAATCCATACTTCAAAATTCATACTTCATACTTCATCATTTATTTCGCACTTTTGGCACTCCGCACTCCGCATTTATTTGTTCTTCCTTTTCAAAGCCCTATTTCTTTCTACAGCCCTATTTCTAGGTTTAGTTTTATTGGGATTTCTTTTTCTAGGTCCACC
>CAISTO010000420.1 GCA_903888395.1 uncultured Bacteroidota bacterium
ATAATTTTATTTTTTTCTATTTCTTTTTCCGTTGGCTAAGGCCAAACGGCAATTCATCTTTTGCTAGTTTGCCACCAATCCACCAATCCACCAATCCACCAATCAACCAATCAACCAATCAACCAATCAACCAATCAACCAATCAACCAATCAACCAATCAACCAAATTTGCTGTGCGAAAGTACATTTTTTTCAATAGGAACTATAACTCGCTGTAAAATTGTTTTTGTTCCACAAAATGTTTCCATACAACACTCTTATTATAAATGCCTTTCATGCTATTATTAGTAATTTTTTGTTGCACTTTCCTGCGTAATTTTAACCATTTGAAAAAATGTTTTGCAAAATGATAATGTGCTTTGTGAATAGCCAAACTGTGTTTAGGAAAACCATTAATTAAAAAGAATCCTGAACTTAATAAATCAAGAACGTGCCTGAATGGAATGAGCCACCAAACCTGATTTGCAGGCAAGTTTTTAAGCATCATGATCAATGAATTTCTGAAATTCAAATAAGTTTTTTGATCACTTTGCTTGCTTAAAGTTCCTCCTCCCAAATGGTAAACATAACTTTCAGGAACACTGATTATTTTGTAACCCATTAATTGCAATCGCCAACATAAATCAACCTCTTCCATGTGAGCAAAAAAGTTAGCGTCAAATCCTTCTGCCTCGTGAAATAATTTTGATTTGATAAATAAACAAGCACCAGTTGCCCAAAAAACTTCTTCTATATTTTGGTATTGGCCACTGTCAACTTCACATTTTTCAAAAATCCTTCCTCTGCAAAACACATATCCAAATTTATCTATATGCCCGCCTGCAGCACCCGCATATTCAAACAAATCACGGTTGGTATATTGTAACATTTTGGGTTGTGCTGCCGCAATGCTTGAGTCGGCTTCCATGGCTTCTATAACTGGAAGAATCCAGTTTTCGCCTACTTCCACATCGTTATTTAAAAGCACATAATAATCTGCTTCTACCTGTTTAAGCGCATGGTTATAACCGCCTGCATAGCCATAATTATAACCGTTTTGTACAATTTGAATTTGAGGGTAATTTTCCTCAATAAATTTCACAGAATCATCACTCGAATGGTTGTCGGCTAATACAATTTGCAAATTTGGATAATTGCTAGCAAGCACCGAAGGCAAAAATTTTTGCAAATATTCTACCTTATTCCAATGAATAATAACGACTGCTACTTTTGGGAAATTATGCATCGGCTAAATTTTCTGCATTTTTATTATATGGAATATATACAAACTGAGCCGAAGTAGGTGTTAACCAAAGCACGCAACAATGGGTTTTATAACCTTTATAGTTTTCTGTAAAATCGTTTTGTTTTTTTGAATCAATCACTTTTCTTTCTACCATTTCTTCTAATGTAGATGCATAAATATCGTTATCGCGGGCATAATCGCCTCTCGATAAAATGAGTTCGCCAATTTTTACTTCATGCTCGCTGGCAATAAAAATTGGATATTTGGTAAAACCATCTTTTACCATTTCAATCGCCACTTCTTTTATTGAATAACTATAAAAATCAATATCAGCTTTTAAGGCGTTCAGTTGTATTTCAAATGCTTCGTTCATTATTTTGATTTGCGAAGATAACAATTGAATCGTATTGAACAAAATTGGTTGTAGTTTATAGACCATGGACGATAGACCATAGATGATAGACCATGGTTTATAGACGATAGATTATAGTTGATTTTCTTAAAATTAGCAACTCCGAAGGAGTTGAATTTGAATAGCACCGAGTGAAACTCGGTGATGAAATTAATAATTTAAAAAAACAACTCTGAAGGAGTTGAAAAGCTAAAAACATGGAATTTAAATTTGAATATCTTATTCAATATTGTGTTTTGATAATAAATATTTTTTGTAAAATATTCAACACTTTCGGAGTTGTTAGTAAAAAACAATAGTTAAATTTACTTCGGTACAAGTTTTATTTTTTATAAAAGATACACCATTGTTGATTTGTTGGGAATAGCCTATTTATTAAAAGTACTAATCTTAATCCTACATCTACTATCGTCCATGGTCTATCGTCCATAGACCATTATCTATAAACTATTCTAAAAAAATAGCAATAATGGCATTATAATTGCAAACCAATTTCCGCTACTATTTAAGTACAAAAACATGAAATTAGAAAGCCATAATTTAGTTAAAAGATACAAGAAAAGAACCGTTGTTGACCATGTGTCGATTGAAGTAGAACAAGGCGAATGCGTTGGGTTATTAGGCCCTAATGGTGCTGGAAAAACCACTACTTTTTATATGACAGTTGGGCTAATAAAACCCGATGAAGGAACTGTTACTTTAGATGGCGAAGATTTAACCGCCATGCCCATGTACAAAAGAGCGCAAAAAGGTTTAGGTTATTTGCCACAAGAAGCCAGTATTTTCAGAACTTTAAGTGTAGAAGATAACATCAAAGCAGTGATGGAACTTACGGATATGAGTAAGGAAGAACAACGCGATAGATTAGAATCATTGATTGACGAATTTACCCTACACAAAGTGCGTAAAAGTATGGGAAATGTATTGAGTGGTGGCGAAAGACGCAGAACCGAAATAGCCCGAGCATTGGCAGTAAACCCAAAGTTTATTTTATTAGATGAACCTTTTGCAGGTATTGACCCCATTGCGGTGGAAGATATTCAAGTGATTGTGGCAAAATTAAAACATAAAAATATTGGAATTTTGGTAACGGATCATAATGTTCACGAAACACTTTCTATCGTTGACAGAGCCTATTTACTTTTTGAAGGAAAAATTCTGAAAGCCGGAACTGGCCAAGAATTAGCCGATGATGAAATGGTTCGCAGGGTTTATTTAGGTCAAAATTTTGTGTTGAGATAGAAGATTTTGGATGAATATTCCTCCATAAACTAGTTAGCGTTTAGGCTAAAAGATGACACTTAGAATATAAATAAATTTGAACTTTATGACTTTAGAACAATTGAAATATCCGATTGGAAAGTTTGAGAAACCTGAGATAATTACGAAAGACATTTTATTAAAATGGGTTTCAGATATTGCAATATTTCCAACAAGGTTAGGAGCTGAAGTATATAAGTTGACTGACATGCAACTTGATACTCAATATAGACCTGATGGCTGGACAATTAGACAAGTAGTTCACCATTGTGCTGACAGTCATATGAACAGTTTAACTCGTTTAAAA
The DNA here is from genome assembly GCA_903888395.1 of uncultured Bacteroidota bacterium. Taxonomy (GTDB): domain Bacteria; phylum Bacteroidota; class Bacteroidia; order UKL13-3; family UKL13-3; genus JAAFJM01. Next base: position 3,205 of record CAISTO010000420.1, read on the forward strand.
CTTGCATTGACAGAAGACCAGCCAACTATAAAACCCTATTTTGAAGAACTTTGGGCAGAACTTCTTGACACTAAAAGCATGCCTATTGAGCCTTCAATGAAAATGATAGAAGGGATTCACGAAAGATGGACAGTGTTATTAAACAATTTGACAGATGAACAATATGGAAGAATTTTTATTCATCCTGAACACAGAAAAAATTTTAGAGTTGACGAAAATATAGGAGTTTATGCTTGGCATTGTAACCACCATCTTGCTCATATAACTCAAACAATAAAAAGAAACAATTGGAACTAAAAATTAAAACCAACACAGAAAAAGAAGCACGAACCGCTAAAAGCACCTAAAATAAATTGGCGGTTCAGTGGTTATATGAAGTTTTGTTCTTCGAAATCGCCACTTCTTTAAGCCCAAAAACGTTATCAACTCAAAATCAATAAAAAAGAAAAATGAATATAACCATCATAGGAGCCTCGGCTGGAATAGGATTAGAAACAGTAAAAATAGGATTAAATAGAAATCATTCAATAACAACCCTTTCTCGATCTGAAATTAATATTGAAGAGAAACAATCGTTAAATATGATACTTGGTGATGCCACCAATAAAGCTGACTTATTCAAATCAATACAAAATGCAGATGCCCTAATTATAACATTAGGTACTGGAAAAAACATGAAACCTACCACCCTTTTTTCAGATTTTGCAAAATTAATTTTGGAAATACATAATGAAAACAAAATAACTATTCCGTTTATTTTTGTTACCGGATTTGGAGCTGGAGAAAGTAAAAATTATGTTCCTTGGTTGGTGAAAATGTTTTTAAAATACTTGTTAAAAGACGTTTATGCTGATAAAACCAAAATGGAAGAGTTGATTACTCATTCCGATTTGAATTGGACAGTTGTAAGGCCAGGAAGGTTATTAGACAAAGAATTGACAGAAAAATACCGCATTGAAAATAAATTATTCAAAGGAATAAATATAGGCGGAATCAATAGAGCAGACGTAGCAGACTTTTTAATAAAACAAGCAGAAAATCAAACTGAATTAAAAAAGTACATTGGTATATCTGAAAAATAG
>CAISTO010000421.1 GCA_903888395.1 uncultured Bacteroidota bacterium
CCAAATACCGCCATTCCAACTTCTTCCGTTACATCTTCCCCAATTTCAAAATCAGGTTCAATTTTAACCGCATCGCTATATGAAATTTGAGTCCGTGGATTTTCTACTTCACCATCATGAACAATATTTCTATTTTGCCAAATTTCTAAGTCACCACTTTTATCATTGATAATAACATCAAAGTTATCATCGGTAACAAATTTTTTGCGTAACATGGTTCTAAATACATCTTCAAGCACGCGCTGAAGCGTTGCTCTGTCTATGTTTTTAAATTCTTTAAACTCATCAAATGAGCTTATCAGTCCTTCACTATGCATATTCTGTTTTGTTGTTTTATGTTTTTAAATCTTAAATTCTTTATATTAATATCTTTTACTATTTAAAGCTTATTTGAACAGTACTTTCTTTTATATCGTTTATATTTATATCCTTTAAAATAGTATCTTTCGCTTTATAATCTTTCTTAGTATCTTTTAAATGAAGTGTAATAATATCACCTTCTATTTTAACTAATTTACCCAACAACTCAGTATTTTGTAATAAAACAACTTTCAATTCACGTCCAATATGTTTTGGATATTGCCTAAAAAGTGTCAGAGGGTTTTCAGCTCCTGGTGATGAAACTTCCATTGTATATGGTTCTTCGCCATATTCCATTGCATCTAAATGACCTGACAAATGTTTGCTTAACATTCTACATTCATCAATACTTACACCATTATCCCCATCAATAAAAATACTTACTTTTTTACTGCCAACTTTCCATTCAATATTTACTAAAAACAAATGTGATGATAAATACTCATTTGTCCAAATTGTTAATTGCTCTATTATATCCATTTTAAAAATAAAAGAGGGGACTTTTGTCCCCTCTTTTTTATTATTAATACGTTTCAAAAGTAAACATATTTTCTAATAAAGCAAACTTTTTAAAAATAAGTTTTTGTAATTAGTTGTCTTAAACCATTATCTTAACAAAGTAACAGAACCAGAATATTGGTATTTTTTACCACTAAAACTTGTTGCAAATATTTGGTAAACGTATGCATCCTGTTGGCATTCGCCACCCGATTTCATATCTGTTCCATCCCATCCTGTATTTTTTGGCCAAGTTTCTTTATTGTCTTTTGTTTCATATACTAACTTACCCCAACGGTTGTATATATATATTTCTATATTTTCAAATCCACTTGCTTGTACAAAGAAATGACTGTTACAAGGAATTCCATTGATTACACATTCACTCAATGGTAATTTTGATCCTGAACCTGGATTATCATTTGTTGGAGGATAAAATACATTTGGTATAAATACTGTTATATCAGGATTAATTCTAATGTATTTTGTTACTGAATCTATACATCCTTTGTCACTTATTGCTATTAATCTAATGGCTATTTCTGCCGTATCAGCTATAAATGCTATATCAGTTGGATTTATTACCGTTGATGTACGTTTCAATAATGTAACCGGATCTACACTTAAATGCCACAAATAGGTATTGTTAGCCAATGGGTTTGTTTTATTGGTAAATGTAAAATACGGTCGTGCTATGGTTGTTTCTAATTTATCTGGATCAAAATCTGCAGTTGGTGTTAACCATGCTGTGGATGTTTTAATGGATGAGGTGTCAACGCAGCCTGTTGTTTTATTGATTACTGTTAATTTTATTGGATAAGCTTTAGCCGCTGTAAATGATTTGTTATAAACTGTTTTGTTCAAACTATCTATTTCCACTACTCCCTCTATTTCCCATATATAATTACAATCTGGTACCGGATTGGGTGCTGCTGTTAATGTAATATTTAATGGTATACCCGCTCTTACACATCCGCTATCTATTCCTGTAAAATCTGCTACCGGTTTTGGATTGATAATAAAGTCTGATTGGTCGCTAGCTGCGGCACATAATCCATTATTCGTTGTGATAATGTTGATCGTTACTTTTCCTGCTGCTTTTTCTGCAGCTGATGGAGAATAAGTAAATTGGGTGTTGGTACTTGAAACAGTTGTTCCTGTTCCGTTTACTACCGACCATGCTAAGTTGTATGGATGTTTTGAACTTGGGCTTTTTAATACGTCTATGGTAAATGATCCACCATATTCACATGCTGAGCCATTTTTACTCAATTGTACATCGGGTGGAAACTGAACCCTGATGGCTTTGGTAGCTGAGTTGGAACAACCTTCTGATGTTCTATAATAGTAACGCAAATTATATACTTGTTCTAATATAGAGGCGTTGTTCTTAATGTCTAAAAACGCTGAACTTCCTCCTATAATTGCTGTTAAGTTTGGTGCTCCGGTAAATGAAATTGAATCAATACTTGGCAATGTGGCTGGGTCTGGATTCAAGTTAAATATTATTTTATCTTGGGTCAAACATACTGCACTATCGGCTAGCGGATTGGTTAATATACTTACATTTGGAATACCTTTTAC
>CAISTO010000422.1 GCA_903888395.1 uncultured Bacteroidota bacterium
AAGCGAAGCATGTTTCCAAGTGCTTTTTTGTAAAATCTGTATTTACTCAAACCTTTGTATTTATAAGCAAAATCAATGTCAAAACTATGAATTTCGTGGTATTCACTAAGGGTATAATTTATTTCGGGATATTGTTTTTGAATGATGTTACCCAATTCCATTGCCCAAATATCAACCAAAGGCAATTGAAGAAAATGGTGTTTATAAGCCAAACTTTCTTCGGCTTTAAATCGGTTGTGAATATCAAATTTCGGAACAATGTATTCTTCGTAACGACTTAATAAATAAAAGGAAGCACTAAAAATATCGAAAGGGATCAGTTGTTTGGGTGTTTCTACGAGTTTTGAAAAATCGAATGGAATATTAAAAAAAGTAAATTGAAATTTTTCGTTATCAGTTACCTCAATTTCAATTTTCCGAATGTTTTCGTGGTATAATAAAGTATGTGCGGGTATATTTACACAATTGGGAATATAGCTGCTCGAGTAATTTATTTTAGGCATGTGTGAACGCATAAAATAATCGTAATTATTGGTTACGGTATAGGTAATTTGTAGCCTTTTGAAAAGGATTTCGTTCAGTATATACAGTAATCTTGGCGATTGATCGTCAGCTACAAAAATTAAAAGCATGCAGGAATAAGTTTTACCAAAACTAATTATTTACTTGGAAATAAAAAAAGGTTTTAGCTTTCTGATTTTTTAAATAATATGTTTGCAGTGCAATGAAAAAAGCAAAAGCCTACGATAAAGATATATTTTGCCTAGAAGGAGACTGGAATAAGAATTTATTAAAGCAAAATAGTGTAAAAGCCGCCCTCGATTTTTTAAAAGACAATAGAGACATTGAATACATTCACAGGCATTGCGGCACGCGCGAAAATTTGGCTTTTTATTTAGAAGAATGGAAGTTGAAAAGATACGCCAAATATAGCATTGGCTACTTTGCATTTCATGGAAAACCTGGCCATATTTTAATTGGAAAAGACTTAGTTAGTTTAGATGAACTAGCCGAAATGTTGGGTGATAATTGTAAAAACAAAATCATACATTTTGGTTCTTGTCATGTGTTAAGCACCGATACTAGGCTGCTCAAAAGGTTTTTAAGGAAAACAAATGCCTTATGCGTTTGTGGATTTCAAAAGGAAATAAAGTTTATAGAAAGTTCGGCCTTCGATATTCTTTTATTGGATATGTTTCAAGAATATTTGGACGTAAGTAGGGTAGAAGCGCACATAAAAATGTATTATAAAACGTTTGCACAAAAACTAGCTTTTAAACTAATTCACTTGTGAAAAGTTTTCTAACTTTCTAAGGTTTTTACTTCATCAATAAACCATTTTCCAATGGGTTCTTTGGTCCAAATGCTTTTTATGCCCAATGTTTCAGCTGCTTTATAATGCATGCTTGTATCGTCTATAAAAATAGTTTCGTGTGCTAACAAATTATTTTCATCCAAAATAAGTTGCCAAGCTGCTGTATTTGGTTTGCGTAGTCCTATTTTATGCGAGTAATATATTTTATCAAATAAATCCTCCCATTTTTCATTTGGATGATCTACCTCAAATAATTTGGTAAATTCTTGAATATGTAATTCGTTGGTATTACTTAAAATGAATAATTGGTAATGCTTCCTAAGTTCCTTTAAAACCTCAATTCTATCAATGGGAACATCCAAAATCATGTTATTCCAAGCATTAGCAATTTCCACATCGCTGGCGCTTCCTTTTAGTTCAGCTTTGATGGTTTGAATAAAAGTTTCGGTATTCACCTGTCCAGTTTCATATTGTTTAAAAACAGGCAGTTTATCATTTACTTCGTCAAGGTCAATATTTAAGCGTTTAAAACTCCTAATAGTTCTATCTTGGTCAAGATTTACAATTACTCCACCTAAATCAAAAATTATAGCTTTATATTTTAGCATTTTAAAAAAATTATTTGCAATAATAGGAGTAAAAAGATACTTTCGCACTCCCTAAAATATCAGAAAATGAATTTTAGTAGGGCCTATAGCTCATTCGGTTAGAGCAACTGACTCATAATCAGTAGGTGCCTGGTTCGATTCCAGGTGGGCCCACAATTATAAAAACCATTGAAGGTGCTTGGTTCTCCCGATGCATCGGGTCCAGGTGTTCTACCAAAGCTACTTCATTAATTGAGGTAGCTTTTTTTATGTGTAACTTGTATATTTTGTTTAGTGAAACCCGAAATAAATATTATGTTGGAATTACCACTGAAGCTACTGAAAATAGATTGAAAAAGCATAATGAAAGTATTTATGGTAAAAATAGTTTTACAAGTACAGTAAATGATTGGTCTGTAGTATTAGATTTAGAAGTTGATTCCATTGAAATTGCAAGAAAAATGGAAAGTTATATTAAGAAAATGAAAAGCAGAAAGTTCATTGAAAAAATTGTCTTTGATGTTAACGAAAGAAATGTTTTTATAAATAAATTTCTAAATCATTAAAGATGCCTGGTTCTCCCGATGCATCGGGACCAGGTGGGCCAACATTATAAATCAAAGGCTTACAAGTTTTAATTCTTGTAAGCCTTTTTTTATTTGTAAAAAATTTAAAGTTTTTGTTTCCGCTCAATTTAAATTTTCTGAAGTGAATTTATAAAATTTGGCTGCATACACGCTGAACAATCAATTGGCCTATGCGCTTATTGATACTTGATTGGTTTTGTATATAAAATTCAAACTCTTCTGAAGTAAATAATCCAATGGTTAAACCTATTAATTGTTGTTTGATTACTTGTTCCGCCAACCTAGTTTCTATTATTTTTTTACTTTCTTCATTACTTTTATCAATAATAAATTTAGCTATGTGCTTGTTTGTTAGTTTTAAAATTAGTTCGTTTTGGAGTTTTAAAATTGGGCGTAAAGTTAAATTCTGAAAGCTTTCTTCAGACAAACTAGTTTTAGTATTGTCTGTAATTATTTCAGGACGCAATTTCAATATGTTTTCATTTCTAGTCATCTATTTTATTAACCTAAAAAACAAAAAAGTGTTTTAGAATTCATCTTATTGATTTTTTTGACATAAAAAAACTTGCCATTTCTGACAAGTCTTTTGTTGTTAATTTATTTTTGGAGCTATTTATAAAACTCCAATTTCAGCTAATACACTATTCATATTGCGAACAGCATCTGCACTTTTGTTAAATGATTCTTGCTCGTCAGCAGTTAATTTGTAATCAACTATACTTTCCCAACCGTTTTTACCAATAACAACTGGAACACCTAAGCAAATATCTTTTTGGCCATATTCACCATCTAAAGCTACGCAACAAGGCATTACACGTTTTTGATCACGAACAAT
>CAISTO010000423.1 GCA_903888395.1 uncultured Bacteroidota bacterium
CCAATTTCTTCCATTTTCTTTTGTAAAGCAAACATCTCATCTCTTAAACGAGCAGCTTCCATAAAGTCCATATCCTTGGCAGCTTTTTGCATGCGTTTTTGCGTTTCACCTATCATTTTTTCTAATTTTGGTTTACTTAAATATTCCAAAATTGGATCAGCGGCCAAGTTCATTTCTGTTGGTTCAACATAAGCTTTTGCTTCAGGAGCAAATATTTGTTTTGCATCGGCCATGCTGGTTTGTTTCAGAATTTCTTCGCGTGTTCGTTTTATAGTTTTTGGCGTAATGCTATGCAATGTATTATATGCTATTTGTTTTTCACGTCTTCTATCTGTTTCATCAATGGTGCGTTGCATGCTAGCAGTCATTCTATCGGCATACATAATTACCTTACCTCTTTCATTTCTAGCCGCTCTTCCTATGGTTTGTGTCAATGATTTGTCATTGCGTAAAAATCCTTCTTTATCTGCATCCATAATGGCTACCAAACTTACTTCGGGTAAATCTAAACCTTCGCGTAATAAGTTTACACCAATCAACACATCAAAAACTCCTAAACGCAAATCTCTTAATATTTCTACTCGGTCTAAAGTTTTTACTTCACTGTGAATATATCGGCATTTAATGTTCAGCTTGCCCATGTATTTACTTAACTCTTCCGCCATGCGTTTGGTTAAAGTGGTTACCAATATTCGGTCACCCATTTTGATGCGTTCATCTATTTCATCCAATAAATCATCTACTTGATTTAAACTTGGACGCACTTCTATGGTTGGGTCAATTAATCCTGTTGGACGAATAATTTGTTCTACTACTACACCTTCCGTTTTTCTAATTTCATAATCAGCAGGCGTAGCACTTACATATATAGTTTGACCAATCATGTTCTCAAATTCATTGAATTGAAGTGGTCTGTTATCCATTGCCGATGGCAACCTGAAACCATATTCCACTAAGTTTTCCTTACGGCTTCTATCGCCACCATACATGGCTCGCACTTGCGGAATACTCACATGACTTTCGTCTACCATGAGTACAAAATCTTTTGGAAAATAATCTAAAATGCAGAAAGGCCTATCACCAGGTTTGCGTTTATCCATGTATCTGCTATAGTTTTCTATGCCGCTGCAATAACCTAACTCGCGCATCATTTCTAAATCAAAATTGGTGCGTTCTTCCAAACGTTTTGCTTCTATGTGTTTTCCTATAGATTTAAAATATTCAATTTGCGCTACCAAATCATCTTGAATATCGCGCATGGCTTCATGTAATTGCTCTTTTGGAGTAACATAAATATTAGCTGGAAAAATGGCACAGTCTTGCACCGATTCTTGTTTTTTTCCACTGATGGGGTCAATAATATCAATGCTTTCAATTTCATTTCCAAAAAATGAAATGCGAAAAGCAAAATCTGCATAAGCAGGAAAAACATCTAACACATCACCTTTTACCCTAAAATTTCCTCGAGTAAAATCGGCTGTAGTTCGGCTGTAAAGTGAATCGACTAATGCATATAAAACAGTATTTCTAACGATGCTTTGCCCTACGTGTAATCTTACAACACTGCTTTCATAATCTTTCGGATTTCCTGCACCATAAATGCAACTAACGGAAGCAATTACCAATACATCTCTTCGGCCAGATATTAAAGCTGAAGTAGTAGAAAGTCTCATTTTTTCTATCTCTTCATTAATAGCCATATCTTTCTCTATATAAGTATTGCTTGACGGAATAAATGCTTCGGGCTGATAATAATCGTAGTAGGAAACAAAATATTCGATTCTGTTTTCAGGAAAAAATTGTTTGAATTCGCTGTAAAGCTGTGCCACTAAAGTTTTATTATGACTTAAAATTAAAGTAGGCCTTTGCACTTGTGCAATAACATTGGCCATGGTAAAAGTTTTACCACTTCCTGTAACTCCCAATAATACTTGACTTTTGTCGCCTCTGTTCAATCCTTCTACCAATGATTTGATAGCATTAGGTTGATCGCCAGTTGGCACATATTCGCTTGTTAACTTAAATTCCACGCTGCGAATTTATAGTATTTTAGTGGTTGAAAAATGTAAACGTTTTATAAAAAAAAAGAGCAAGTTTTAATTTGCTCCTTTTTTTATATTTAATCAATAAAATTATTTAGCCAATGCCTTGATTTTTTCTTCTAAAGTATATTCATCACCTTCTAAATAACCTGTATGACTATAAACAACGTTTCCTGTTTTATCAATTAAAAAAGTGTGTGGAGGATTGATTACATTCATGGCACGCATCAAATCACTATTTACATCTAATAAAATATCAAATGGCCAAGCTTGACCATCCACATAAGGTTTTACTTTCATCACATTTCTAGCATTATCAATGGTAACAGCAACTACTATAATGTCGTATTTGCTTTTCCATTCTTCGTAAAGTTCATTAATATTATTCAATTCTTTTTTACAAGGTGTACACCAAGTAGCCCAAAAACTTACAATTACAATTTTGCCTTTTTTAGAATAATCACCAACATTTACTAATTTA
>CAISTO010000424.1 GCA_903888395.1 uncultured Bacteroidota bacterium
AACCTTACAATGCTCAGCCATCACCCATAGTTGATCAAATCAATGAATCAGATAATAATTTATTAATTTATAATAAAGTCGCCAATGATTTAGCAGCATTTTTTAAATCAGTATCTGAAAATGAATTTGAAAATATTAGCATGGATAGATTTGTGAATTACAGAAGAATTCCAGAAGATCAACTAAAAGAAGAAAATCCCAAAATTGTCCAAGTAATTGAAAAAACAAATGACATATTAGATGATATACTTTTAAAATCGCTCGAAGAAGATCAAGCAATTGCAAATATAGCTAGAAATAATGGCATTCAAGATGATATTATTGTTGATGCTATATATCATATGATTGGCTCACATAATCCTCTTAATGCTAACCAAGTGCAAGCAGCACTTTATGAAGTGGCAAAATAATGAAAAAGGTTGAGGCTGAAGAGCTTGTAAGTCGGTCGCCTGTTTTACCTAGTGGCTCAACGAATCAACCTACTTCAATGACTCAACCCACTACGACAAAACAATTACTTAAAAAATTTAAAACAAAACTTACTGACTCACCTACTGGAAGCCCTGACACTGATTTAATAAAAGCACTTGATGATGTTAAGAAAAATGCAAAAGATATTTATAATTTTGCATATAAAAAAATCCAAAATTACCAAAAAGAATTAGATAAAATTGCCACTGAATTAGAACAGGGCGTTAAAAATAAAGGATTTTTGGGTGAAGGCATAAATGCAGTCGTTGTTAGACCAATAGTAAAATTAATAAGATCACTTGTAAGTTTAGACCCACTTCTAGTAGTAGATCAATTGAATGACAATTCAATTTTTAATATTTATGATATTCTTGACAATGCAAATGTAATACCTGAAGGCAATGCATATTTGCAAACTATATCAAATTTTTATGATTGGATTCAAGTAGTAGCTGATTTAAAGCCTTTTGTATTTGGAGGAGAAGTTGATCCTTATACTTATATTGAAGCGGCTACAGATTTAGCATATGCTTTAAAAGAATCGACAATAGCAGGGCAAATACCTTCTCTAGATGTATTTCAGGCTTCGTTGATGTCGGCCTATTTAATGTCTAAGGCAGGAGCGCCTATAGCAAGATATTTGGGTAATCCCAAAGGTGGCCTGAAATTATTTGGTTTTCAACCTGAATCAGATAAAACAAAAATTACAGAATTTATAGACAAGCATTATGCTGATTTGAATAAAGAAATTAATAATGCAATTATAGCAGGTAACACAAAAGCTTATGAAATTTTAAATACAATTGGAAATAAATTTCCTTGGGTAAAAACTTTTTCTGAAAAATCAAACTTAAATGCTAATGAAATGTATTTGATGGAACACACAAGAGATATCATCATAAATAAATTGAAAATATATAACATTGTCTATAGGGCATTTAAGACATTTAAAAATGGTCAAAAATGGGGCGTTATAAGAGCCCAAGTAAATTGGGACACACTATCACAAAATGATAAACAATTTATCAATACACTAGTAGAAAATTTCAAGAAAACTAATCTTTAATTTTAGAAATTAATTTATTTGATTCTACTTTAGCTTTTGCATCATTTGGGAATTTATCTAAACATTTTTTAATTGTTGATAAAGCTTTAACTGGATCGTTTTTAGCCTCATAACATATAGCTAAAATATGATAAGGTATA
>CAISTO010000425.1 GCA_903888395.1 uncultured Bacteroidota bacterium
CGGCCGGCAGTGTCAATGATACAAACATCGGCATCATTTTCTTTTGCATATTTAACCGCATCAAAAGCAACAGAAGCTGGATCAGTATTCATTCCATGACTTACTACATGAACGTCATTTCTGCTTCCCCAAATTTTTAATTGCTCCACAGCAGCTGCTCTAAAAGTATCACCAGCTCCTAAAACTACTTTTTTACCAGCTTTTTTAAACTGATTTGCTAATTTACCAATGGTGGTAGTTTTTCCAACTCCATTTACACCAACAACCATAATTACATAAGGTTTTTGGCCGGGTAAATTTTCAAAACTGCTTAAATTTTCATTGTCATTTTCGTCTAACAATAAAGCAATTTCTTCTTTTAGCATCAAATTTAAATCGGAAGTTCCAACGTATTTATCGTTGGCAACACGTTTTTGTAATCGATCGATAATTTTCAAGGTAGTTTCAATTCCAACGTCAGAAGTCACCAAAATTTCTTCTAATTTATCTAAAAAATCGTCATCAATTGAAGATTTACCAGCAATAGCTTTGCTAATTTTATCGAATAAACTAGTTTTAGTTTTCTCTAAACCTAGATCTAGTTTTTCTTTTTTTTCTTTGCTGAAAAAATTAAAAATTCCCATTGTAATTTACTTTATAAGTATTTTATTCATTGAATAAAACAAAAATACTTGAATAAAAATTTTGTTTATAAAAACACAAAAAGCATTCTGATTATCTTCAGAATGCTTTTCATCGTTAAATATTAAAAATGTAATTATGCTTGAAAAGCAGCTTTAACATTCTCGTTAGGTATGATTAGTGATTTAAAAGAATATGCTCCTTTTTTGTTTTTTACAGCACGATAAATTTTAGCGAAATCTTTACCAGATCCTGTTTTTAACGTTGCAACTACTTTCTTTGCCATTGTTTAAATTCCTCTTTGTTTAATGGTTAATTACTTAATTTCTTTATGTACAGTTTTGCGTTTTAAAATTGGATTGTATTTTTTCAATTCTAAACGCTCAGTTGTATTTTTTTTATTTTTTGTAGTGATGTAACGGCTTGTTCCCGGCATGCCTGAATTCTTATGTTCAGTACATTCCATAATCACTTGTATTCTGTTTCCTCTTTTTGCCATTGTTTAAATCTCCTAAATTAAATTTTGCCGTATTTAACAAAATCGTTTAACACTTTTGTTATTCCTTTTTTCGAAATAGTCTTGATTGCCTTTGTGCTCACGCGTAAAGTAATCCACTGACCATCTTCAGGAATAAAAAACTTTTTATCTTGTAAATTAGGATAAAAACGTCTTTTAGTTTTTGCATTTGAATGCGAAACGTTATTACCTTTCAATGCTTTTTTACCAGTTAAATCACAAACTCTCATCTCTTTTTTCTTTTATAAGGGCTGCAAATATCTGTTTTTTATTCTCAAATACAAGCAGTATTCAAAAAAAAACTAAAAAAAACTTCAGAAACCTTCAAATTATTTTCTATTTAACTGTAATTCAACTGTTACTAATCCAAACTTTAAATATTATCATACTTTAAAATATATCAAACTGTTTTTAATACTTTCGCAGCATGATTAAATGGTGGAAAATAACAGGATTTATTTTAGTGCTTTATTCTATTGTTCAAGGTTTATTTGGTGCAATTCCTAATTTACCAATATTAGAGAATAGCATTCGAAATTTATTTTTTCATGTACCCATGTGGTTTACTATGATTGCTCTTTTATTATTTTCATTTATTAAATCTATACAAACTTTAAATAACAAGAAAACAGTAAACTTAACCTATGATTCCGAAGCGGAGGTATTTGCGAATACAGCCATGCTTTTTGGAGTAGCAGGATTATTAACTGGTATGGTTTGGGCTAAAAATACTTGGGGCGCTTATTGGACTCCCGATCCTAAACTAAACGCTGCTGCCGTTGCAATGCTATTATACGCAGCTTATTTTGTATTGCGAAGCAGTATTGTTGATGAAGAAAAACGTGCGCGCATTTCGGCTGTATTTAACATATTTTGTTTCCCAATATTTGTAGTTTTGGTATTTATTTTACCTCGACTAACAGATTCATTGCACCCAGGAAATGGCGGAAATCCTGGCTTTAACAGTTACGATTTAGACAGTAGATTAAGAATGGTGTTTTATCCTGCCGTATTAGGTTGGGTATTCATAGGTTTTTGGATAGCCGATATTGGCAAAAGAATGAAAAAATTAAGCAACTAATTAAATAATGAAATTAATTTTAAACCAAGCAAAAATAGACTCAAGTAAATTACCCGATATGTTTGGAGGTAACAAAATGGATGTAGTTGTAATAGTAATTGCTATTATTTTTACATTATTATGTGGTTATTTGGTGATGATGGATTTGAGGTTACGTAAAATTGAAAAAAATAACGAGATAAAAAAATAGTACCATGAAAAAAACAAGTATCATCATTATTGTGCTAATTGCTTTAGCAATAGGTGCAATTATAAGTACTACCAGCGATGCCAGTAGTTATGAAAATTTTGGTGTGGCAGCTGAAAATCCAGGTAAAGAGTTTCACATTGTAGGCACTTTAAATAAAACAAAAGAAAAGTATTTTGACCCTAAAAAAGATGCAAATTATTTTACGTTTTACTTAATTGACGATAAAGGTGAAGAACAAAAAGTGGTATATCATGCACCTGAACCAGCCGATTTTGAACGCAGCGAGAAAATTGTTATCATTGGTAAAATGGATGGCGACCATTTTGAAGCAAGCAAAATA
>CAISTO010000426.1 GCA_903888395.1 uncultured Bacteroidota bacterium
ATTATTTCGTCTATTTTAGCTTGAGGTATCAATTTTTCAAAAATAAGGATATTTTGGAAAATTCGAATTGTTAAATTCTAAATTCGAATTTGTTTTGAAATAAGTTGGAAATTATTCATTTTCCATAATTACTTCTTGGGCTTTAGCTTTTTTAATACTAGCCAAATAAACACCCACAAAGACGAGGACCATAAAAATTAATTTTTCAAAACTGAGTTCATCAGTGGCAAAAGTAATGGCAATTAAAGTGGCGCAAACTGGTTGTAAATAAATATATGAACCCACCAAGCTACTGCTGGCATGGCGCAGGGCATAAGCATTTAGCACATAAGTTAAAAATGTAGAACCCACAGTGATGAAACCTACAAAAGCCCAAATTTTAGGAGTAAAAGTGTACCATTCTATCTGGCTAAATTCAGCAGCACCAAATGGCAAAACCAACAATGTTCCAAATAAAAAACTGTAAAGTGTAACTGTTAATGGATGGTATTTATGAATCAATTGTTTGGCATAAACCAAGTAAAATGCATAAATAATTGCGTTAGCAGCCACCATCATATCACCTAATACGCGTTCTGAATCAAACTGGAATTTTCTTCCGCCTACCAACATGATGGCTCCTAAGCTTGCTAACAAAACACCCATTAGTTTTTGAAACGATAGTTTTTCTTTGTGCCAAATCATTGCAATAACAATCACAAAAATGGGCGTGTTCATCATTAAAACCGATGCATTGATTGGTGTGGTAATTGATAAGCCTTTAAAGAATAACATCATGTTTGCAGCTACTCCAAAAATGGCGCATACTAACAATTTCATAAAATCTTTTTTATCAGTAATTTTTTCTTTGATAAATGATTTATGAAACAAAATAATGAGCACACTTGCTACCGAAACTCTTAATAAAATAAATGCAAATGGTTTAATATAAATAGGCATTACTTGCTTTGCAATGCTGAAAGTAGCACCATAAATTATGGTAACAATCCAAAGGGCAATATGAACTTTTACTTTTTGATTCATGAGCAATTATAGCTGCATTGATTTCACTTCTTTTACAAATCGAATACTTAAAAATATTGCTGAAAACGTTAAGCCAATACTTAAGCCATACCAAATACCGTACAAACCTAAATTCATAGAAAATGTAAAATAGTATCCCAATGGAATTCCTATTACCCAATATGCAATGATGGTAATAATAGTTGGTACTTTGGTATCCGACAAGCCACGTAATGCGCCTAAACTAACTGCTTGCACACCGTCACTTAACTGAAACATAGCCGCTATATAAAGTAAACCAGCTGTGATGAATTGTACATCGACATCGTTAACACTTATTTGAACAATAAATTGATTAAATAAAGTAAAAATTAAAGCACAAAACCCCATAAAAAATCCACCTAAAATGATTCCTGATTTACCTGAGTAAAGCATGTCATGTTTGTTTTTTCGTCCATAAGCATCACCTACAGCAATTCCTGTTCCTGCCGAAATTCCTGTAGCAACCATATAAGTTAATGAAGCCAAGTTAATGGCTAAAGTGTGTGCTGCTTGTTCACTTTTTCCAATCCAACCAATGATGATGGCTGCTGCTGCAAATGCACCAACTTCAAAAAAGTATTGGAATCCACTTGGTAATCCCACTTTTAAAATAGAAACAAATTGTGTTTTTATAGAAGCAGCGGTTTTTATTAAATAGGGTTTATATTGCTTATGCAACAACACATATAAAAGCATGCTGATAAACATTAATGTTCTAGAAATAATAGTGGCCAAACCAGCGCCTTTTAAACCCAAAGCTGGCATTCCCCAATTTCCATAAATGAACATATAATTCAGTAAAATATTTAAAGCCAAAGCCACCATGGTAATTACCGCTGCAGGAGTGGTAATTGAAAGTCCATCGCTGAATTGTTTAACGGCTAAAAATAGTAATAAAGGTAAGGTACTATAATTTAATAAAGTTAGAAATTGATTGGCCAAAGGTTTTACCTTTTCGTCTTGTTTGAACCAATCTAAGTGATTGCTCAAAAGCATGTTTACAAAAAATATAAATACTGACAAAACCAAAGCAACCAAAATTGCAGCTTTAAAATAGTTGACACATTCTTGTAAATTATTTTCTGCTTTTGCCTTGGCAATTAAAGGCGAAACAGCCATTAAAGTTCCTAAACCTAAAATGGTTATTAAATAATAAATGGCATTTGCCAAACCTGCAGCTGCTAAGTTAGTAGCATCTATTTTCCCAATCATTAAAGTGTCGGCAACACCCATTAACACGATACCTAATTGTCCAATTATAATTGGCCAACTTAGCTTTAAAATACTTTTAAAATAGGGTTTGTAATCTGAATAAATTGCTCGCACTGAATAAAAATTAGTGCGCGAAAGTAAGTAAAACAAATACTCTTCCCGTTGAAATTTGAAAAATGATTTGCTTTATGTTCAAAAAATAAAAAACTTGTAAATAAAATACTGCCAACTGAAACATTGAAATCTTATGTTGAATACTAATAAAATTAAAGATTAATATTGAAAAAAAATAAACAAAATTGAGTTTAAAATTATCATTTATAGCTATTTGTAGTCAATTAATTGAAGCTAATTTTCAGGTAACATTGAATTTGGATTAACAAATAAAAATCAAGAATTTACTTGATTTCCCTTAGTGGAAATTTGCAAAAACAATTTCAAAAAATTATTGTTGTAATATAAAATATATATTTACAATCTCAATGTCAAAAATTGCAATCATAGGATCAGGTTTTTCAGGAATTAGTTCGGCCGCATATTTATCTGCTGCTGGACATGAAGTGCATGTTTTTGAAAAAAATGCATCAATTGGAGGAAGATCAAGGCAATTAAAAACTGATGATGGGTATGTTTTTGACATGGGACCAAGTTGGTATTGGATGCCCGATGTGTTTGAAAGATTTTTTAAAGATTTTGGCCATTCGGTTGCTGACTTATACGATTTAAAATTATTGGATCCTTCATTTGATGTTGTTTTTGGTGAAAATGATAAAATGTCGATTCCCGAGAATTTTGAGTCATTGTGTAATCTTTTTGAATCAATAGAAAAAGGAAGTGCTGAAAAATTAAAGCAATTCATGGACGAAGCTGAATATAAATACAAAACTGGTATTGAAAATTTAGTTTATAAACCAGGAATTTCCCTATTAGAATTTGCCGATATTGATTTGATAAAAGGGATGTTTCGTTTGCAAGTTTTTTCCTCGTTTAGCAAGCATGTTCGAAAATTTTTTACTCATCCAAAATTAATTGCTATCATGGAGTTTCCTGTTTTATTTTTGGGCGCAATGCCCCAAGATACTCCGGCTCTTTATAGTTTAATGAATTATGCTGGATTAAAACTAGGTACTTGGTATCCACTTGGTGGTTTTGGAAAAGTAATTGAATCCATGAAAAAAGTTGCTGAAAAAAATGGCGCTATTTTTCATGTAAATGCTAATGTTGAAAAAATTGAAGTTGAAAACAATCAAGTTAAGCATATTATAGTAAACGGTAATGAAGTTAATTGCGATGCAGTTGTAGCCTCAGCCGATTATCATCATGTAGAAAGCAAACTATTGGATGAAAAATACAGAAATTACGATGAAAAATATTGGGATAAAAAAGTATTTGCTCCCTCTTCTTTGATTTATTATTTAGGCATCAATAAAAAAATCAATAATTTAGATCATCACACTTTGTTTTTCGATGAAGACTTAAATCAACATGCGGTTGAAATATATAAAACACCCATGTGGCCAACAAAACCATTGTTTTATGTTTGCTGTCCTTCAAAAACTGATGATGAAATTGCACCGCATGGACATGAAAATATATTCCTGTTAATGCCCATTGCAGCTGGAATAACAGATTCTGAGGAAATGCGTGAAAAGTATTTTAAATTAATGATTTCAAGATTAGAAAAACAAGTTGGTGAAGATATTTTATCGCACATTGATTACAAAAAAAGTTTCTGTGTAAATGATTTTGTTTTTGAGTACAATTCATACAAGGGAAATGCTTACGGACTTGCAAATACATTGATGCAAACAGCTATTTTGAAACCAAAAATAATCAATAAAAAAATTAAAAATTTATTTTATTCTGGGCAATTGACAGTTCCTGGTCCTGGCGTTCCTCCCTCTATTATATCTGGCAAAGTTGCCGCAGAACTAGTAATAAATCATTTAAAAAAATAACCTATGAAGTCACTATTTGATGATGTTTCAGTTAAGTGCAGCAAACTTACCACCCGAGCTTACAGTACAAGTTTTTCGCTTGGTATATATTTTTTGAAAAGCAATTTACATGATCCTATATATTCAATATATGGCTTTGTTCGTTTTGCTGATGAAATTGTAGACAGCTTTGAAGGATTTGATAAAAGTAAATTATTAAAAAAATTTAAAGAAGAAACGTATGAAGCCATAGAGAATAAAATTTCATTGAACCCTATATTAAACTCCTTTCAGCAAGTAGTAAATCAATACAATATTTCACATGATTTGATTGAAACTTTTTTGGATAGTATGGAGATGGATTTAGAAAAAATAGATTACTCAGCAGAAAAATATGAAACTTATATTTTAGGTTCTGCAGAAGTAGTTGGGCTCATGTGTTTGTATGTATTTACTGATGGTAATATTAAACTTTATGAAGAATTAAAACCATTTGCCATGAAGTTGGGTGCGGCATTTCAAAAAGTAAACTTTTTACGTGACTTGAAAGACGATTATCATATTCTTGGCAGAGCATATTTTCCAGGAATAGACTTAACAAATTTTTCAGTTTCAGCCAAACAAATGATTGAACAAGAAATTGAAAGTGATTTTATAGCGGCATTGCATGGCATCAAAAAGCTACCTACTTCATCGAGAGGAGGAGTTTATTTGGCTTATGTTTATTACAATTCATTGTTTAAAAAAATAAAAAATGCAGCTCCTCAAAAAATTCTAACAGAAAGAATTAGAATTAGCAATAGCGAAAAATTTGGATTAATGTTAAATAGCATGTTCCAACATAAATTGAACTTATTATGAGATTTTTATTGCTTATAATAACTAGTTTTATTTTTGCCAATAGTTCAGCCAATAATCCTTCCATTGAAGAAGTTAGAAACCTTTTTCAAAAAGCAGCAAAAGATGAAGTTTTGTGTAAAAAACTAATTGTAAACTTACAGGTTTACAACGAGAATAATAACACGTCTTTAGCAGCTTATAAGGCTTGTGGCATCATGATGATGGCAAAATATGTTGTTAGTCCAATTAACAAACTATCGAAATTTAATGAGGGAAAAAATTTGCTAGAAAAATGCATAGAAAAAGACAATAGAAATGTAGAAATACGTTTTTTGCGTTTTACCGTTCAGAGCAATGCACCAAAGTTTTTAGGATATAGCTCTTCAATGTTATTGGATAAAAATTTTATATTAAATGCCTTACCATCCATCAATGACAAACAATTGAAAAATATTGTCATTTCCTTTTTAAAATCCTCTTCTTATTTAACCAATACTGAAAAACAGAAACTAATTTCTTGAAATTAAATAAAGTATTTTATTTTTTCAAGTAATTTAAATTAAAGTATGACAAACATTTTTCAAAATAAATCAAGCAAACCTGTAAACATTTTTTGGTTCAGAAGAGATTTGCGATTGAACGATAATCATGGATTGTTTGAGGCATTAAATAGCTCAAATAATGTGCTACCAATTTTCATTTTTGATAAAAATATTTTAAACGAACTCAAA
>CAISTO010000427.1 GCA_903888395.1 uncultured Bacteroidota bacterium
TAAAATTTGTGTTCACCAAAATCAATTCAATCCAATTCGTGAATATTTAGAACAGTTAACTGAGTTAAATAACTACTTACAAGTGCAATTAGGTTTTGAATTTTATCAATCATTATTATCCAATCCAAATTCCAATATTAAATTCTATCAAGAGTTTTCGCACTTACCTGTTATTCGCGAAAGTTTTTTCGAAAAATGCATTGACCCTGAATTTAAAATTCCTGGCTATGAAAAAGGTTTAGAATTATACCTGAAAAATATAAATTCAAAAAGCGATATCAATTTAATTCAAGATTATATTTTTGGAAATTGTATGTTATTTCGTTTTCATTATATCAATAATGACCTTATAAATGCTGTTAAATTCTGTCATAATATTTACAAAAACGAATCATACGCAGAAACTGAACTTAAAAAGCTTTTTATATATCCTCGAATGCGTTATTTATCCTACAAAATTTGGTATTTATTAATTAGCAAAAACAGGAATGAAGTGGAAGATTATACCAATTGGCTCCTCCATTATTGTAAAAAAAATATAAAAAACTGGAATAATGCTGAACAGCGAATTGCCTTTTCGTGCGTTGCGGAAACGTTTGTTTATGGAAATATCAATTTAAAATATCACCATGTACTTAAAAATATTTTCAATGAATTAATCAGTAGCTATTCACCTGATTTTTCAAAACATTCACTTAAATACATGATTCCTTATACCGATATGAATGGCATTTATAATTCTAAAAGAATTGAAAAAATTGGTTTAATAAACTAATAAAATGGAATCTTTATTTGTTTATTAAACCAATGAATTATTTACTTTTTCTTTAAATCCTCAATTTCTTTCTTTAAAGCTATAATCATTAATTGTTGCTCTTGAATGGCTTTCACCATTGGCGCCAATAAATCGTTGTAACGCACGCTGTACATTCCAGCATCATCTTTTGAAATGATACCATTATTAGTTGCACCCGCATTGTTTAAAGTGGCCTCTAATTCTTGGGCTATAAAACCATATTCTATTTTTTTGCTCTCATCATTATTTCTAAAATAAGAAACAGGATGAAGGTTATTAATAAATTCTAAACCTAAATTGCTATTTTGAATATTAGACTTCCAACGTTTATCGCTGGTAACTGTCCAAGCTACTTGAACACCTGCATAAGTTACAGCAGTATTTCCAATACGAACTTGGTTACTGGCAGTGGCACTTGGAGTTTGTGCATTATAACCTATGGCAATATTATTACTTCCTGTAGTATTTGATGGCAATGATAAATACCCAATTGCAATATTGTAATTTCCTACAGTATTATTTAATAATGAAGTACCTCCAAAAGCTGTATTATAATTACCTGTTGTATTACTAAACATTGCAGCATTTCCATTTGCATTGTTATCAGTTCCAGTTGTATTATAAAACAAACTACTTTGGCCTGAAGCATTATTATTACTACCAGTGGTATTCGATTGCAAAGCACTAACACCGTTTGCAGTATTACCATTTCCAGAAATATTATTTAACAATGAATAAGAACCATTTGCAGTATTACTATTCCCGATGGTATTAAATAACAATGCTTGATGCCCATTTGCAGTATTCCAACTTGCAGTTGTGTTATTGTATAATGCAGAATCACCCGTTGCAGTGTTATTATTACCAGTAGTATTTCTAAACAATGTACTAAATCCATTTGCAGTATTTGAATAACCTGTAGTGTTTGATAGCAATGCTTCAAAACCGATTGCTGAATTTCTACTTCCCGTTGTATTAGCATACAAAGCACCTTTACCACTTGCTGTATTCTGTGAACCAATAGTGTTTGAATACAGAGCAGTTGTTCCAATTGCAGTATTCAAACTTCCTGTAGTGTTTGACTGTAATGTAAGTGCTCCAAATCCTGAATTATCATTTCCAGTAGTATTAAAATATAAAGCACCTCTTCCATTTGCTGTGTTGTAACTTCCAGTTGTGTTTGAAAATAATGCAAACACTCCATATCCTGAATTATCATTTCCAATGGTATTAGAATACAAAGCCTCTAAACCATTGGCCAAGTTATTATTTCCGGTAATATTTGAATATAAAGCATTTTTACCAATTGCTGTATTATTAGAACCTGTAGTATTGAAATTTAGTGAAGCAGTACCTATTGCCGTATTATTACTACCAGTTGTATTTGTTACCATTGCATTCCTACCAATTGCAGTATTTAAAAAACCTGTAGTATTCATTCTAAGTGCGGCTAAACCTACAGCAGTATTAGAATACCCCGTAGTATTTGACAACATTGCATTAAAACCGTTTGCAGTATTGCTGGTTCCAGTAATATTGGCTTTTAAGGCATTTTTGCCAATTGCTGTATTGGCAAAGGCTGTTGTGTTTGAATACAAAGCAGAATCACCTACTGCTGTATTTGAATTTCCCGTTGAATTAGAAAACATTGACAAAAAGCCAACAGCTGTATTACTATAACCTGTAGAATTAATTTGCAAAGCTCCATTACCGTTGGCAGTATTGTAACTACCAGTTGTATTTCTCTCTAAAGCCACAACTCCTGTTGCAGTATTAAACGACCCTGTGGTATTAACTGATAACGCCTCTTCTCCAATTGCAGTATTGTTTGAACCTATGGTATTATTCCATAAAGTATTTGCACCAATAGCAGTATTAAAATTTCCAGTAGTGTTATAACTCAAGGCTACAACTCCTATTGCCGTATTATAACTACCAGTTGTGTTTAGTTGAAGTGCTTTATTTCCAATTGCTGAATTTAAATATCCACTTGTATTTGTATACAATGCAGAATCACCCATTGCAGTATTTCTGAAACCTGTGGAATTTGAAGCACCTGCCTGATAACCATAAAAAACATTCCTTCTTGATGGATCTATACGTCCTGCTTTTTGGTTATTCACCCTAATATTAAATGGAACGTTGTTGGTTGTTCCAATAAAATTAATGCTATCAACTGTTCCTGCACTTCCTAATAAACCCCACGCATTTACTGCTCCATTTAAACCCGAATCACCTTTTATTCCTTGTATTCCTTGTGGGCCTGTTAATCCTCTTGCACCACTGTCGCCTTTTATTCCTTGGATTCCCTGAATTCCTTGCGGACCAGTTAATCCTCTTGCGCCACTGTCGCCTTTTATTCCTTGGATTCCCTGAACTCCTTGTATTCCTTGAATACCTTGTGAGCCTGTTAATCCTCTTGCACCACTGTCGCCTTTTATACCTTGGATACCTTGTGGTCCTTGTAAACCCTGAGGTCCAGGAGCGCTATTAGCTGCAAACAGTGCATAAGGAACACTCATTAATTCGCTAGTTCCAGAAATGGTATAGCTAGAACCTCCGTTGATATCAGTTTCGGTTTTAATAAAATAAGGACCATTAGCCCAGTTAATAGTAGTCATTGAACCGCTTACAACTGTTCCTGTTCCAATTTCAATACTTGCTAATCCATTGGCGTTGGTGGCGGGAAACTGGCGTTCTACATATACTGCGGTACCTGTTGCTGAACCTTGCAAAATGCTAATTTGCATGCCAACACTTTTTGATACAACTAAGGCATTGGAACTGTTTCTGATTACTGCTTGGTAGCTCATTTTGTTTGGAGCTTGCGCAAATAGCTGTGAGCTAAATAAAATAGCTATGATGAATGAATATATTTTTTTCATGTTTTAGTTTTTAATAATTTTAAATGTTTTGAGTGTATTATTGTTTTCTGTAATTTTTATAAAATAGGTTGCCGCTGCATAATTATTCATGGCTATTTTGGTTTCAGTTCCATCTAGTTTTTGAGTAGCCAATAACTTCCCATTCATATCAAATAACAAATAGCTTAGGTTTTTAGTGATAGCACTTTCAATCTTTAATGTTAAGTTATCAAATGTTGGATTCGGGAAAGCAGATAAATTGATATTTAAATCTTTTGCTTCATCCACACTTGTTACCGTATATATTTCAAAAGGTTGTTGTACACCTTGACAGGCAGAACCGCTTGTTCCAGTGTTGGTGGTATAATTCATTTGCCCTACTGAATAACTAACTATCCCTCCCGTTCCAGTGGCATTGCCTCCTGCAGCATTGGACGATTGTTGTGCTTTTGCAGTTGTTACGCCAAAGCATAAAATTATTATTACTTTTTTCATGTAAATTGGTTCTAATTAAAAATTTATCTTTTTTACAAATAAAACATTCCAACAATAAACCTATGGGTACAAATGGGTACAAATGATTTTAATTAAAATCAAATAATTGAATTGCAGTTTTATAAAAATGAAGCTAAGAAAATGGCAATCAATATCAATAAAATACCTAGCCATTCTTTCCATTTTAGTTTTTCATTGTATAAAACAAAACCTAGTAATAAGGAAATTAACAGTGTAATATTTGAAAGAATATTCACTACTATAATTGGTGTATGCTGTAAACCTAAATTGATAAATAATGTGCCAAAAAACAACAGTAATGATAAAACAATGTAGTGTTTTATTTTATTACCAGTTAATATTTCATGAAAAACCTGATTATAAATGATTAAGAAAAACGCAAAACAAGTGATGGTTAATTCTAAAATAAAAGCAAATGCCAATGCGCCAATTTTCTGAATAGAAACCTTAAATAAAGCATAGGAAATCCCCCAAAAAAAAGCAGCTAAAATACTTGTTAAAATGATGTTTTTATTGGAACTAATTTTATTATCACGTTTTGAAGAAGAATAAATTAATAATGCCCCAAAAACGACTAATCCAATTTGAACAAGGTATTCGTTTTTCCATGTTTCATTCAATATAAAAACTGCTGTTAAAACAGAAAACACATTAATTGATGAGAGCGGAACTACAACACTAATCTTATCTGTTTGAATTGATTTAACAAAAAAATACAATCCAATTCCACTAAATATGGATAATAAAATAGCATAAATATAAGTTGAAATTGAAACAATATCAGTTGATAAAAGTATAGTTGGTAAAAAATTAAATATATAATTCAAAACCAATATCAATCCATATAATGTGGAAGTAAATAAACCCCTAAAAAAAATAACTACATAAAAGGATTTTTGTCCAATTGCTTTTTTCCAATATGCATTGCTTATACCAAAACAAATGGCACTTAAAATTACAAATAATACTCCCATTATTTAATTATATAAATCACTAAGTAATTTAAAATTCTTATAAAACCAATCTATTTCCCAAACATCTAACCTGTGTTCATCTACTTTTAACAAAGCAGTTTTAGCCTTTTCAAATTCAGCTAAATGATGATAGTATAATGAGGAGGTTAAATAAAATTTATTCAATAGTTTTTTATCAAAAGCTCCTAATGTGCTTGGAAGTTTTTTTAAATCAATGGATGCTAATATTCCATTTTGATTTTTTGGCTTAAGATATACATTGATAAGTCTGTAGTAAAAAACAAAATAGCATGCTTGATCGAAACTACTCGTAATTTGATTAAAATACAAAGGAGGATGATGTGAACTAGCATTTAATATTTTATCCCAAGCTGCTATCCTACCTAATAAAATTGGATGAACCATTTGTTCTGAATTTAAAACAGCATTTTTAGCAATTACAAATAATTCTTTTGCTTCATTTATAAGGTTTTTATTGTATTTTTTTTGACATAATAATACACTTTTAAATACTTCCATGTCGTGAACTAAATTAACTGAGGTAGCGGCTAACCAATCTCCCCAAAAATCATTTAAATAATCTTCACTTACATATACTTGTAATAATATTCTTTGTAGTATTTCTGAGGTAGCTATATGCTGTAAAATGAAATTATTTACTGCTGAATTTTTATTTTTAGATTCAAAATATAATCGTTGAAAACAGACTGTAAATTTCTCTAAAAACTCTTCATTTCCTTCATTATATTCCAAGTGGATTACCTGTTTTAAAAAGTCAAAATCTTGTAATTGGATACATAAATCTATTACATTTTTTATAAGATAAATTTGTTCCCAGTTTGGCGAATTCAAATCTTTTATTAACTCCATCATCATTTGATGATCTATTTTTTTTCGCTCATAACTCAAATGAATTAATTCGTTAAAAATATCATTGTCAAATTTGTAAATGTATTTTTTAAAAGCTTCAAAATCCTTAAAATCTATTGATTTAGCAAGTATGTTTAAGCTATAAACAGAAGGATTGCTTTTAGTTTTTACCACTTCAAAAATGCGCCTGATAGTATTGTAATTTATTTCTAAATTAAGGTCTTTAGATAATAATTCACTGAGTCGTTTGCACGAATAACTATCTATTATATCAAGTTGAAATTTTTCTTCTATTATTTTTTTCAACCACTTCTTTTCATTGGTAGCTACAAGTATTGATGCTGGCATTTTTTAATTAATGCTGCAATTATAATTAACTATTTTAAATTAAGATGTTTTTTTATTGAAGTCAATTTACTCAATTTCAGGAATTAAAATAGTATTTAAATTAAAATGCGTTCAATTTCAATGAAAACAAAAAAGCTTTACAGCATAAACTGTAAAGCTTTTTTAAATGTAGCGGGGAGCAGAATCGAACTGCCGACCTCAGGGTTATGAATCCTGTGCTCTAACCATCTGAGCTACCCCGCCATTATTTTTGTGTTCCAGAACTGCTGTCCGTTAGTTAACGGATACGAATCCTTTTACTAACTTATGAGCTACCCCGCCATTATTTTTGTTTTCCAGAACTGCTGTCCGTTAGTTA
>CAISTO010000428.1 GCA_903888395.1 uncultured Bacteroidota bacterium
ATATACCAATAGTCTATTAAATAATTTTTCCAAACACCACTTAATTCTTCAGCCATTTTTATTAATTCTAAACCTGAACGTTTTCCTGAAAATCGGTAATATTCAGTATCAATTAAATTTAATAAAATGGCTATGCTATTTACTATATAAAAATACCACTTTAAAAATAAATGGGAGCCATTATTTTCTCTGAATTTTAATGGAATAACATGTAATAAAATGAGTAAAGAATTGGAATAAATAATGGCAGAAAAATCGAACAAAAGTCCAATATAAAAAGCAAAAACTAATTCATTTTTTCCAAATTGATAAAAGGATGGATTAAATATCAAAAAAACTATTCTGCAAATGCTGTAAACTACTAAAACTAATAGGATACGGAAGAATAATATTTTTTGATAATATAATTTTTGAAACATTTTTGATAATAATATTTATTGTCTATAAATATAAAGTTTAACTACACAGGTTGATATTATTTTACTACACTTCCTAACTCAATGTCTTTTTCAGTGCTTACATTATATAGTTTTCCAAAATCATTTCCAGCCATCAATAACATGCCTTGACTTTCTATTCCTCTTATTTTTCGTGGGGCTAAATTAGCCACAACTGTTACTAATTTACCAACTAATTCTTCTGGTTTATAATATTCAGCAATGCCACTTAAAATAGTTCGTTTTTCAAATCCTAAATCTACTGTTAATTTTAATAATTTATCGGCTTTTGGAACTTTTTCTGCTTCTAAAACTTTACCAACTCTTAAGTCTAATTTTTCAAAATCTTCGTAGTTAATATCAGGCTTTAATTCTGCTAAAGTTTGAGTTTTTATAGGCTGCTCATCATTTGCTTTTTTTATTTCTTCCAATCTATTTAATTGCTTTTGTATCTCTTCGTCTTCTAATTGTTTGTACAAAATTTCGTGTTTGCCTAATTGGTGGTTTTCTAATAATATAGTTTCATTAAACAAAGCATTCCAATTCAAATTTTCGTCACCCAACATTGCTTTTAATTTATTGGAAGTGTATGGTAAAAATGGTGCTGCTGCAATGGCTAACTTGGCACAAATTTGCAAAGCATCAAACATAATTTGTTTAACACTTTCAGCATCTGTTTTGATGAGTTTCCATGGTTCAGTATCGGCCAAATATTTATTTCCTGCTCTTGCAATATTGATAAATTCTGCTTGTGCATCTCGTAATTTTACAGCATCTAAATCTTCACGCATGGCATGCAAACTTTGAGCCACGCCATCAAAACAAACTTGGCGACAAGTCAATAGTTTTTCATCACTTAAAGGTGTATTGATGGTAGGAATTTTTCCTTCATAAAACTTATCGCTTAATACCATAACCCTATTTACAAAATTACCGAAAATACTTACCAACTCACTGTTTATGCGGGTTTGGTAATCTTTCCAAGTAAACTCACTGTCTTTGGTTTCTGGTGCAATACTGGTTAACACATAACGCAATTCATCTTGTCTGTTTGGAAAATCTATTAAATATTCATGTAACCAAACTGCCCAATTTCTACTGGTTGAAATTTTATCACCTTCTAAATTTAAAAACTCATTTGCCGGAACATTGGTTGGTAAAATATATTTGCCATGAGTCATTAACATCATTGGGAAAATAATAGCATGAAAAACTATATTATCTTTTCCTATAAAATGAATCAATGCAGTGTCTTCATTTTGCCACCAATTAGTCCATGGTCCATGGTCTATAGACGATGGACTTGCTAAAAACTCTTTTGTGGCACTGATATAACCAATAGGCGCATCGAACCAAACGTATAACACTTTACCATCGGCACCTTCAACTGGAACTGGAACGCCCCAATCTAAATCACGGGTCATGGCTCTAGGCTGTAATCCTTCCGTAAGCCAACTGCTACATTGCCCTTTGATATTGCTTTTCCAAGCATCAAAACGTTTAATGTATTCCTGAAATGGTGCTGATTGTTGAATGGTATCCATTGGTAAAAACCAGTTTTTAGTTTCCTTTAAAACTGGAGTTGCACCACTTAAAGCCGACTTAGGATTGATTAAATCTGTAGGACTTAAAGTAGTTCCACACTTCTCACATTGATCGCCATAAGCATTGTTATTTCCGCAGCGTGGACAAGTTCCTGTAATGTATCTATCGGCTAAAAACTGATTGGCCTCTACATCATAATATTGATTGGTAATTTCTTCTTTAAAAATTCCTTTGTCGTATAAATTCCTGAAAAATTCTTGTGCTGTATCGTGGTGAGTTTTTGATGAAGTTCGGCCATAAAAAGAAAAATCAATGCCAAAATCCTTGAAAGCATTTTTCATAATGCCATCATATTTATCTACCACTTGTTGGGGTGTAATTCCTTCTTTTTTTGCTTTAATGGTAATGGGCACACCATGTTCATCGCTACCGCAAATAAAAATAACTTCTTTGCCTTGTGCTTTTAAGTAGCGTACATAAATATCGGCAGGAAGATAACAGCCAGCTAAATGGCCTATATGAACAGGTCCGTTTGCGTATGGCAAAGCGGCTGTTACTAAATATCGTTTGGGTTCAGTCATAATTAAAACAGGCGCAAATTAGCTTATAATTTTGCAAATAGAAAATGATAATTTATATGTATCAATTTGAAAAATAAATCAGGGAAATAAATATTTTTAAAATTCGCTACTATTGTAATACAATATTATGGGAAAATCTTTTATTGAAATTCAAAAAATAAGGCAAATTTGGGCCATCATTTTAATGCTTTTGGTAAATGCCTTGGCCATTTATTATTTTGCTTTTGAATCAATATTAATAGTTGTGTTCGTTGATTTATTATTGGTTTTTTTTCAACTAAAAACCAAAATCAATGAAAAAGGAATTTCCTATCAATTATTTCCATTTCATTTAAAGGAAAAAATATTTATTTGGGA
>CAISTO010000429.1 GCA_903888395.1 uncultured Bacteroidota bacterium
AGATATTGAAGTTGGTTACGAATATGATATTGCAGATTTGAGCGATGTATTAAATACGATTCGCTCTAAAGGATTTATATTAAGTTTTGTTAAAGTACCCGAAGTTGATATCACACAATTTGAACATTTAACCATTTCAAACGATTTTCAAAATCTTTTCAATATTGCTAAAATTGATTCTTGGGATGACTATATTTTTCCGATAGACTTTTATGAAATAATGGCAATAAAGCCAGCAATTAATAATTTAGAAAATATACATCTCTATTTTATGAATAAATAATGCAATTTACTTTTCAAAAATATAGAAGTTTACTAATAGCAACCAGGGCTAAAGATTGGAGGTTTAGTTTTATTCCTCAAATTTTTGGTAACTTATACCTATGGCTTATTTTATTTGATATTCCTTTTAGTATATCATCTGTTTTACTGCTTATTTTATCTCTTTTAACATCATTTGGTTTTGCTGCATTAGGCTATTTTATTAATGAGTTCTTTGATAAAGAGGATGATGAGAATTCCAATAAAGTTAATAAATTAAAATTAGTTAGTAGTGTTAATCAGTTTTGGCTCTTTGTTTTAATATTGCTTTTCACTTTTTTACCTTGGTTGTTTTTACCTTTTACCAATATATCTATTGTTTTAATTTCAACACAAATTATATTGTTTATATTGTATTGTGTTCCACCAATTCGTTTTAAGAAAAATGCTTATTTGGCAGTAGTTATTGATGCTCTATATGCATATACCATTCCTTTATTACTTTCTTATTATACATACTTTTTATTTGCAGGTTCAAATACTATTTATTTTTCATTTTTAATTGCCTATAGTTTTTTGTTATTTATTGTCGGATTTCGAAATATTATCATTCATTATATTAACGATATTTTTAAAGACAAATTATCGGGAACAAAAACGCTTCCAAGGATTATTGGTGTTAGAAAGACCAATGCTTTACTTAAGATTTCACTATATTCTGAGTTATTTTTATGCACCTACGTAATTTTATTAGTTGCAGAAAAACAAAAAACATTGTTGTTACTTTTTATCGTAGTATTTTATTTAATCTATAAATTAATAAAACAATCAAGAAACCTAAAAGATAATATTATTGTAAATAGACCAATCAGGCACATTCCAGATTTATATTATCAAGTTTATGCCCCTGCTATTATTTTGTTTGCACTGGTTTTAAATAATATTAATTGGATTTTTTTATTACCTATTCATATTGCATTATTTGTTCCATTTTTTAGATTACAACCTATAATTAGTTGGTTATATATAATTAGTTTTAAACTTTACAATATTTCTAAACTTCTTTACTATATTGTGATTCGTCAATTATTAAGTTGGATTGTAAATTATACAATTTTCTTTTTATTTTTATTAATAGGGGTAAATTTGAAAATTCGTAAAACATCTGCTTTAGGGTATTTTAAAACTAAACTTAGAACAAAATGAACACTATTATTGAGTGTAATAATATTTCCAAAACCTATGAAATTAAAAAGAGTAACTCCTCAAATGATTCTTATTTCAATGCTCTTAGCAATATA
Source organism: uncultured Bacteroidota bacterium (assembly GCA_903888395.1). Taxonomy (GTDB): domain Bacteria; phylum Bacteroidota; class Bacteroidia; order UKL13-3; family UKL13-3; genus JAAFJM01. The sequence goes on from CAISTO010000429.1 coordinate 1,563, forward strand.
TCATTTTCTTTGAATGAAGGAGATAGATTAGGTTTGGTTGGTTTGAATGGATCAGGAAAATCAACTTTGCTTAAAATTATTGGTGGATTTATTAAGCCAAGTTCAGGAAGTATTTTAATTAAAAAATCTGTATCCTCATTATCGGGTTTCGATTCAATGTTACATCCCGATTTAAACGCTATTGAAAACAGTAAACTTCAATTACAAATTTTAGGATTTAAAAAAAATGAATTACCTTCATTAATTGAAGAGATTTTAATTTTTTCTGAATTAGAAGATTTTGCATATCAACCCGTAAAAACTTTTAGTTCGGGTATGATGCTGCGTTTATCATTTGCTATATTTAGTGTAACACGTCCTGAGATATTATTACTTGATGAAGTCTTCTCTGCTGGAGATATTAATTTTCAAAGGAAAATTCAGGGGTTAATGCAAAATACTTTTAAAAATACTGCGGGTATAATTATTGCAAGTCATCAATTAACTGAAATACAACAATATTGCAATAAGTGCTTAGTTTTAAATAATGGCATCATTGAATTTTATGGAGAAGTTGACAATGCAATGAAAAATTATTGTGATACAAATATCAAATCTGAAACAATTTATCATAATGACTTTGTGAAAGTTGAAAACATAACCATAAATAGTACAATATTTAAAACATCAGATTCTATAAAAATCAAATTTAGAGTTTGTATATTAATTAATGATATTGAAATTTATCCATCAATTTGTATATCAAATTTATTAGGGAAAGTATTAACCGATAGTCCTGTTTATAATTCTGATTTTGTATTTGGTAAAAAAATGATAGGTGAATATGAACATCAAGTTGAAATCCCATCAAATTTACTGAATGATGGAACATATAATATAAGTATTATTCTTGGTAACACAAATAAAATGCTATATGTTACTCTGCTTAATCAGTTTACTGTTACCATTAATAATTTAGATTGGCGTGAATTAACAAACGAATACCCTATTCGTACAAAATTAAATTGGGAAATCAAATCACTAAACAACAAAAATATTTAGATCGTGTTAAACATTAAAAGACAAGTACTTAAAAATTCAGATTTAAATGAACAATTGAAAATCAATGGATTTGTAATTATTAACTTTTGTGATTCAATTTTGTTAGAAAATGTTTTTAAAGTTATTACTTCTCAAATAAGTGAGGTGAAGTTTTTAAGTAATAACAACCAAAATATTGATGTGACATTTCATTGTACTTTTTTGGATCACGATAAAAGTTATAAGCAGCTAATATGGGAATTGCTTACAGATTTGATTAATCCATTTTTAGTAGAAAATTTTATAGATTATAAAATTTTACAAGCCAATTTATTCAATAAGGCCCCTGGAACGGGTGTAATTCACCCCCATCAAAATTTAACTACTGTTGACGAAGAAAAGCACACTTCTGTTTCTATTTGGCTACCACTCCAAGATACTAATATAGAAAATGGAACTTTGTATTTTCTACCTAAAAGTCAAAGTCGTTATGAGCCATATAGAAATTCGAATATACATTGGGCCCCAATGAATGCTTCAATTAAATTTGATGATTATAAAATGATTCCTGTAAACCTTAAAGTTGGTCAGGCATTGATTTTTGATGATAGTATAATACATGGATCTCCCAATAATAATAGTGATATAAACAGGTATGTTTTTCACTACTTGGCCATTCCAATTGAAGCAAATCCAATTTTTTGCCAAAAAGTAAATAATATTGTAAACTTAATTGAGGTTGAAGATATGTTTTGGCAAACTTATACTCCAGGTGATGATGAACCAAAATCTCCTATAGTTAAAACATTACCATTTAAAACACGTGTTTATACCAAGGAAACATTATTAAATGATATGGAATTTTAATTAATAAAATGTTTACTAATACTATTTTTAGCTTTTCATCTCTTTATATGGATAATTATTAAGTATTTAGCTTCTTTATAAATAGTAACTATATGACATTCTTAAATAATTTCAATTACAAA
>CAISTO010000430.1 GCA_903888395.1 uncultured Bacteroidota bacterium
GTGTAATAACCGGTTCCATTGAATTCACGTTTACGCGGATGAACTTTACAAGCATCGCAACAAGCGCCTTCCATTTCCGTAGCACAGGCATCGCACATGTTGAACTGATCGTTGCATTCAACATTGGCACAATTCAAATTACGAGGTGCTGGGCCACCACATTTTTTACATGGAGAAATTACTGAAGGATTTATTTCATTCACCGCCACATTTACCCTTCCATCAAAAACATACAACATGCCATCAAAGTCTTTGCCGCCAGTTTCTTTTGCATAGCCAATGATGCCGTTATGTAATTGATAAACATCGGTAAAACCTTCTTTTAATAAAAGTGCAGAAGCCTTTTCACATTTAATTCCACCAGTGCAACAAGTAATTATTTTTTTGCCTTTGTACTTTTCTAATTCAGCTATTTTACCTGGGAATTCACGGAAATTTTCCATGTCTAATGTGATAGCATTTTTAAATTTCCCTAAGCGAGTTTCATAGTTACTTCTTACATCTAAAATAACTACATCATCTTGGTCTTTTAAAGCCAAAAACTCCTCCCCTTTTAAGTGTTTTCCAGTTTCTTTGGTTGGGTCAATAACATTTGGATCGCGCAAACCACTGTAAACAATTTCGGTTTTATACCTGCAATGCATGCGTTGAAAAGCATGTTCAGCAACTTCGTCAATTTTAAATTCAGTTGTAGCAAAACGAGGGTCAGCCACTAAATCGCGCATGTACTGTTCGCAAGCTTCTTTGGTGCCGCTTATGGTTCCGTTGATTCCTTCTTGGGCCACATAAATTCTACCTCGAAGTTTCAAATTTTTACAATATGCCAAATGCAATGGAGCAAAAGTTCCTGCATCGTCTATTCGGGTATAATTATAATATGCTAAAACTAAATAATTGAATGGTTCACTCTTCATGGGCTGCAAATATAAAATATTTTGACAGAGTTAAAATGGAAGATTGAGAAGTTTTTGAAATGAAATGGAATTTTCAACATTTTTTTTACGAAATAATGCGTCATTGCGAACAAAGTGAAGCAATCTCATTGAAACAAAAAGATTGCTTCGTGCCTCGCAATGACGTTTTTTATATAAAGTATTAACTATAAGACAAAAGCAAAACTTCCAGTCATTCAGTAGTACCGCTCGAGCGGCACCCTTAATATGGCAACCAACTAAGAAATATCAATTTTGGTTGCCGAGGAAATGAGTTTCCTTCTGAATGACACAACGTCATTTTATATTGAATTTTTTGAAAAAATTATCTCTCGGAATGCGACTATACAGAAATTAGTAAAACAGATTTTTTAAAAATCTATTCCTTAAACACACTCATGCTTGGCAATGCTTTGTTGTTAAAATCCCATAAAGCTTGATTTTCCCAACTAGAACCATTCTTTGCTTGGCTACCTTTAAATGAAATAAATTCAGCTCCCCAATAAGCAAAACCAATTCCATTAGGCGTATTTGAAATGATATATTTAATTTTATTCAAATAATCTTTTTGCCCTTGAATAGAAGCTGAAAATTGTGGGAGAATTTGACTGCTGTCGCCAATGATATTGTTTGTCCAGTCGTTCCAACCAAAAGTAAAAGGATAAGCAGTTTCGGCAATCAATATTGGTTTATTAAATTGGGAACTCAATGACAATAATTGCGTTTGCAATGTATCTATACTTTTTCCATGCCATAAAGGATAATAGGAAATACCAATGATATCGTAATCTAAATTTGTCAATTGACTATAAAAATAATCTGCTTTATCATAACCAGCAAAATGAATAATAATTTTTGTTTGAGGTGAATTTTCTTTGACTGCTTTAACTCCTTCCTTTAATAATTCGAGCATTTGCATTGTATTTGAAAAACTGCCTTCAGGCCATAAAAAACCATTGTTTATTTCATTGCCAATTTGAATATAATCAGGTTTAATTTCCTTTGCAATTTTTGATGTATAAATCCTCAAACTATCCTTAAGTTGAGTAAATGTTAATCCATTCCAAGCGCTTGGTTTTGTTTGCGCTCCTGGATCAGCCCAAGTATCAGAATAATGAATAGTAAGCCAAACTTTTAAACCTATTTTTTTTATTTCATCGCTAAAATTCTTTACTTCTTCAAAACCCGAATGTTGGTTCATTGGATCATTCCAAATTCTTAACCTAATGGTATTTACACCAGCATTTTTTAAAGTCAGAAGCATGTCTTCTGCTTCACCATTTGCATTTTTAGTGATTAAATTCGATAGCCTTATTTCGGGAATAAAAGAAGCATCTACAGCTTTGATGAAAAATGGGTTTTCAACTTGCACCAACTTTTTTTCCGATTTGTTGCAAGCAAAAATCAACAATATGAAAATAAAAGAATAGGAAATGTTTTTTATCAAAATGGGTAAATAAATTTTGTTGTTTTTTTAATAATTCGAATGTAAAATAAAAAACTGAACATACAACCGATGTTAATTTTAAAAATCAACTGTCTATTAAATAAAAAAAGCCCACTCAAAATTGAGCAGGCTTTTATATAATATTACTTTATTCTAATTATTTTTGAATAGCTAACTTATGAGTAGCAGTATAATTAGTAGATGATAATTTTAAGAAATAAACACCATTTTCAATGTTTTCAGTATCAAAGAAAATTGAATGATCACCACTAGCAAAAGAACCATTTTTGATAGTTTTTACGCTTTTACCCATGATGTCAAATAATTCAATTGTTAAATTATCAGTTGATGATAATTTGAAATCTATTTGAGTAATTCCAGTAGTAGGATTTGGAAATACATTTGAGAAATAAGCAGACTTAATCACTTCATTTGCACTTGTACTCCATAATGCTGGAGCCTCGTTTACATTAATAACTTGACGTTTTGTGGCATCTGCATTGTAATAAGAAACCATTGCAATTATACTTGTTGCACCAATTTTATTATTTGCTTCACCAGGATAAGTATTTTGGAAAGGAGTATAAATTCCTGTATTTCCAATATAATCAGTTTCTGAAACTTTAACAACTGCAGGTAAAGTATAAGTAAAATCTTGCGTATAAGAAGA
>CAISTO010000431.1 GCA_903888395.1 uncultured Bacteroidota bacterium
ATAATCATTAAATTATGTTTTTAGATAGCGTGAAATATAATATTATTGCTGCATACATTATATAATAATGAGTAACGAGATAAATAAAAAGAAAATAGCCATATTAGGAAGTACAGGGAGTATTGGCACACAAGCTTTAGAAATAGCAAGAGAGCAGAGTGATAAAATAGAAATAGAGGTGTTAACTGCTAACAGTAATGCTGATTTATTAATTAAACAGGCAATTGAGTTTAAACCAAATCATGTAGTAATAGCAGATGAAAGCAAATATTTATATGTAAAAGATGCATTAGGGCAGAAAGATATCAAAGTATTTGCAGGAAGTAAAGCCATTGCTGATTTGATGGAAATAACATCGGCAGATATAATATTAACTGCAATGGTTGGTTATAGTGGACTTTTGCCTACTATCAAAGCCATTGAGAATAAAAAGAAAATTGCATTAGCAAATAAAGAAACTTTAGTAGTAGCTGGTGAATTAATTACTGAATTATGTATAGAAAATAAAGTAAGTTTAATACCAGTGGATTCAGAACATTCGGCTATTTTTCAATGTTTGGTTGGAGAAGATTTAAATACTTTAGATAAAATAATATTAACTGCATCTGGCGGACCATTTAGGGGAAAGAAACGTGAAGACTTATTAGCAATAACTAAGAAAGAGGCTTTAAAACATCCAAATTGGAACATGGGAGCAAAAATTACGATTGATTCAGCTACTTTAATGAATAAAGGTTTAGAAGTAATAGAGGCAAAATGGCTTTTTGGAGTTGAAAATAATCAAATAGAAGTGGTCGTTCATCCACAATCGATAATTCATAGTATGGTGGAGTTTAATGATGGAAGTATAAAGGCACAAATGGGATTGCCGGATATGAAGTTACCAATTCATTATGCCTTTTTTTATCCAGAAAGAACAAAATCATCGTTTAAAAGAATGTCGTTTAAGGAAATAAACAACTTAACTTTTGAAGAACCAGATTTGGAAACTTTTAGAAATTTGGCATTGGCATATGAAGCGATGAAAATTGGCGGGAATAAAGCTTGTATATTAAATGCAGCAAATGAGATAGCAGTAGCTGCATTTTTAGAAGATAAAATTAAGTTTTTACAAATAGCAGAAATAAATGAAGCGTGTATGAATAAAGTTTTTTTTATACAAAAACCTAGTTTAGATGACTATATAAATACTGATAGTGAGGCAAGAAGATTTGCAAAAACTTTGATTCAATAATGTCAAATAGTTTTTTAATTTTGCGCCCCTTAAAAGTATTAATAATATTGATAACCATAAAGAAAAATAAATAAATAAAATAAATGCAAACATTCATCATGATAGCGCAAGTAATTGCGGCACTTTCGATATTAGTATTGATTCACGAATTAGGACATTTTTTAGCAGCAAAACTTTTTAAAATAAAAGTAGATAAATTCTATTTATTCTTTGATTTTTTGTTTCCAATGCCAAGTGTTTTAAATTTTGCATTATTTAAATTTAAAAAAGGCGATACAGAATATGGTTTAGGTTGGTTTCCAATGGGCGGATATGTTCAAATTAACGGAATGGTTGATGAAAATATGGGTAACCAAGATTTAACAAAACCTGCAGAACCATGGGAATTTAGAAGTAAACCAGCTTGGCAAAGAATGATTGTAATGCTTGGTGGTATTATATTTAATGTAATTTTAGGTATCATCATTTTTTCTGGAATAAAATATTATTACGGTGAAAAATTATTGTTAAATAGTTCAGTAAAAAAAGGAATTGCTCCTAGCGAATTAGCTCAAGAAATGGGCTTTAGAATGGGTGATAAAATTGAATATATAAATGGAAATAAAATTATTCATTTAGAAGATGCCCTTAACGCTCAAATAATAATGAGCGAAAATCCAATTTATACAGTAAACAGAAATGATTCGATGTTAGATATAAAATTACCAAACGACTTTTTGAAAAGATTGACTAAAAAGACAAAAGGTGGATTTTTTACTCCAAGAATGGAATTATATGTAGAAAAAACCACTGTTGGTTCAGCTGCGGAAAAAGCTGGTTTAATGCCTAATGATAAAATTATAGGCGTTGATACAAATAGAATCAATTGTTTTGATGAATTTCAACCATTGCTTATTGCTTATGCAGGAAAAGAGACTCCAATAACCATAATTAGAAATAAAGATACTTTAAAATTAATATCGAAAATTGGAACTGATGGGAAATTGGGTTTTATACCAACAGACAAAAATTGGAAGTTTGATACTATATCTTATACTTTTTTTGCATCAATTCCGGCAGGAATAAACCAAGCATATGAAACAATAGCCGGTCAAATAGCTGGTTGGGGTAAAATATTTAATGGAGATATTCCAGTTAATAAAGCTGTTCAAGGACCAATTGGAATAGCAAAATATTTTGGACCAACTTGGGATTGGTTAAACTTTTGGATGCTTACCGCATTAATTTCTATGGGATTAGCGTTTATGAACTTTTTACCTATTCCTGCTTTAGATGGTGGTCATGTGGTTTTATTAATAATAGAAATGGTAACTAAAAAACCAATTAGTATTAAAATTCAAGAACGCGTTCAAACAGTTGGAACAGTAATATTATTAGGTTTAATGCTACTCATATTTGGAAACGATATTTTTAGTTTATTTAAGTAGCAATTAAGAAAAATAAATATTTCCTTTGAAACATTTATTGAGAACTTATTTAGAAGAAAAAGAAAATACATAAAAAACATTTAAAACACATATAAAAAAAGAAAACAATGATTAAGAGATTTACAAAAAGAAATATTTCAAGTTTAACATTAACAGCAGTATTAATAGGGTGCATATCAAGTTGTGTTCCTATATTTATACCAGGAAAACAAACTGTTAGTTTTACCACTACAAGTAAAGATGCAACAGTTTTTGTGGATAATGAACAAGTTGGAAAAGGAAAACGTTTAAGTAGTAAAATAGAAAAAACTGGATCTAAACAAATAATAATAAAAAATGATGGATACAAAGACCATTACAAAGTGCTTTTACCAGAAAGAAGAGTTTATGCTTATTACCCTTTAATGATAATTGATGCTTTTTTTATATATCCATTGATGTTTGATCCATTGGTAAAGGAAAAAACTTTTACCTACCCAAAAGAAAACAGATTAGTATTAAAAGATCAATATTATAATAAAACAGAAAAAGAAAAATATATTGATTTTGAGGGGGTAAAATTAAATGTTGAAAATAAAGAAAGAGATATTAATTGGTATGATATTAACCATTCTGAAAATTTAGATGATAATATTTTAGAAGCAGAAAAAGATAGGGAAAAAGAACAAGCAAGAGAACAAGCCAAAGATGAAAAAAGGAGTTTAAAAAACAAAAAGAAAGTTTTATTAGATGAAGTTTCAAAAAAGATTGTTTATGAAAACACCAAATTGGCTGAAAATATCTATAAAACTTTAAATAAAATCGGATACATAGACACTGTAAACCAAATATTTTTGGATAATAATAATACATTAGCATTGGCCGGTGTAATTACCAAATATTCCACTTATAAAATATCGGCTAAAGGAATACAGGGCCAACCTACAGGTACAGGATATGCAACCTATAGCTATGCAAAAGCTAAAATTTATATTACTTGGTATATAAAAAATAGTTATGGTGAAAAAATAGACTCCATAGAAGATGAAAGTTATTCTGGAGAATTTGCTAATAGTTTTATAGAGACAAAAGGTTATGATCCAATGTATGGAGATGCAGCTGAAAATTCTTTGAATAAGTTAATGAAAACTCCTTTATTTTTAAAATATATAAAAATAGATTCTAATTTTAAAATTAATGATCCAATTCTTGCTATTACTAAACCTTCAAATATTGTAACAAATGCTGAAGATGCAACTAATTCATCAGTAATTATAAAAAGAAAAGATAAAGGACATGGTTCTGGATTTGTGATTAGTAATGATGGATATATTATTACAAATTTCCATGTGATAGCTGATGAATTTAACAACAAGACAGCAGAAATAAAAGCGATTTTATCGAACGGTGATGAGGTTTCAGTTAAAGTAGTTAGATACAATAAAATGAGAGACATTGCGCTTTTAAAAGTTGAAAATACATTTGAAAAAGCTTTCTTTTTGAGCAGTGAAAAAACATTCAAAAAATTAATGGACGTATATGCTGTTGGAACCCCAAAATCGTTAGAGTTAGGCCAATCAGTTAGTATTGGGATTTTATCTAATGAAAGAAAAAGAAATAACAATAATTTGCTACAATTAAATATGAGTATCAACTCTGGTAATAGCGGTGGACCATTATTTGATAAAATGGGCGTTTTACATGGTATTGTTACCTCAAAATTAGTTGGTCAATCGACCGAAGGTGTTGCATTTGCAATTCCATCATATTTAGTTCAAGACTATTTGAATTTAAAAATTCAATAATCCAATATTTTATTACATGATAAATTTTTTCAAAAAAAATAATACAAGTATTGCAATAGCAATACTTGTATTGAGCATGTCTAGTTGTGTGGCTATATTTGTTCCTAATAAGCAAAATATTAATTTTACAACAACTAGTAAAGATGCTACAGTATATGTAGACAATGAACAAGTAGGAAAAGGAAAAATTTTTAGAAGTAAAATAAAGAAAACTGGTTGTAAACAAATAATCATAAAAAATGATGGTTATAAAGACCAATATAAAATATTATTACCTGAAAGAAAAGTTCATTCTTATTGGCCATTAATAATAAGTGAGTGTTGGTTAATGCCTGCAATTTTAATTGATCTTGCTATATCAAATAACAGTATATATAGTTATCCAAAACTAAATAAATTGGCATTAAAAGATAAATATATTAATAAAACTGCAAACGAAAAATATATTGATTTTGAAGGTTTAAAATTAAATATAGAAAATAAAGAAAGAGATATTAATTGGTATGATATCAACCATTCTGAAAATTTAAGTAAAAATATATTAGACGCAGAAAAATACAAAGAAAAGCATCAGGCGAAAGATGATATTAAAGATTCAAAAAAGAAAAAGAAAATATATTTAGAAGTAGAATCAAAAAAAATAGTATATGAAAACACCAAACTTGCAGAAAACGTTTATAAAACTTTAAATAAAATTGGATACATAGATACTGTAAACCAAATATTTTTGGATAATAATAATACTTTAGCCTTAGCAGGTGTAATTAAAAAATATTCAACATTTTTAGTTTCTGCAAAAGGACAAAGTTTACTGTTATATAGTTATGCTAAAGCTAAAATTTATATCACATGGTATTTAAAAAATAGTTATGGTGAAAAAATTGATTCAATTGAAGATGAAAGTTACTCTAGTGATTTTGCTTTTAGTTTTATAAATTCAAAAGGTTACGACCCAATGTATGGTGAAGCTGCTGAGAACTCATTGTTGAAATTAATGAATAACCCGAAATTTGTTAAACTAATAAAATTAGATACCAACTTTAACATAAACGATCCAATTCTTGCTGTAGCTAAACCATCAAATATTGTAACAAATGCTGAAGATGCAACAAATGCATCAGTAATTATAAAAAGAAAAGATAAAGGACATGGTTCTGGATTTGTGATTAGTAATGATGGATATATTATTACAAATTTCCATGTGATAGCTGATGAATTTAACAACAAGACAGCGGAAATAAAAGCGATTTTATCGAACGGTGATGAGGTTTCAGTTAAAGTAGTAAGATACAATAAAATGAGAGATATTGCGCTTTTAAAAGTTGAAAATACATTTGAAAAAGCTTTCTTTTTGAGCAGTGAAAAAACATTCAAAAAATTAATGGATGTATATGCCGTTGGAACTCCAAAATCGTTAGAATTAGGACAATCAGTTAGTGTTGGAATATTATCGAATGAAAGAAAAAGAAATAACAATAATTTGCTACAATTAAATATGAGTATAAACTCTGGTAATAGTGGCGGACCATTATTTGATAAAATGGGTGTATTACATGGAATTGTTACTTCAAAATTAGTTGGTCAATCAACCGAAGGTGTTGCTTTTGCAATTCCTTCGTATTTAGTTCAAGATTATTTAAATTTGAAAATTCAATAATTGAATATAAAACAATAAAAAGCCCAATTAGAATTTTCTAATTGGGCTTTTTATTGTTAATCTACATTTTGTTGTAAACCTTCTTTGGCTTTTTGTAGAATGTTTTCAAGGGTAATTTCACTAGGTCTAAAATAAGTTTTATTGAGTAAATCAATGCCTTCTAACAGTTCTAGATAAATAGTTCTTAATGCATCATCTTCATTGATTGCATTTTCAATTGATAAGGATTCTTGGGGATTTGTTTCCTTATAAATGTAATTTAATAAATCGTCTTCAGTGTAAATTTTTATCATATAATTTAGTTAATTATAGGTGAAACGAATTTATAGTATATTTTAGTATTAATAAAATTTATTTTATTTGCTTTAGTACATTTTTTGCTAAAAGCCACCTCCCATTTTGGTTGTAATGTTCTGTTGTCCAGTTCTGATCAATAAAATCTTTACCGTTTACTAATTCAAAACTATTAACCACAATTGCACCTTTTCTGGAATATCTATCAATCAATAGTTGTTTGTTTTCTTGCATAATATGATGCAATTCTTTTCCAACCAAACTATCTGCATATTGAATATTTTCAGCTAACAAATGGAAAATAAGTTTTAATTTTTTTTGCTTTGCTACAGTTACAATTTCATCAAAGTCTTTTATTCTAGGATTATTTAAAGTATCAATTGTAAATGCATATGTTTTTATATAATGACAAGCTAAAGTAATTTTTGGAATATCCCAATCACCATTAGGTAAAAGATAAGTTCCATTTCCCATGGCATTATCCCATTGACGAATCGTTTTATAAGGAAATTCTTCAGGCACATTTAATTTACTTTTAGACCAATTTTGTTCATTTAAATAATCTCTAAATTGAACAGATTTATTATCAAATGCGTTAAAGGTTAGTTTTATTCGTTTAAAAATTGGAGGCATGCTTTCATACATGACATTTGATTGCGATAAATTTGTTTCCAATTTTGAATTGATCCATGGTGAGCCAAAAGAACGAGCATTTAAAGTAACCACTATGGTTTTAACTAAGGCATTTGAATTAATCTGTTTTATTAAATTTAAATATGTTTTGGCGTGAATGGCACCATGATCTACAGCATTTATTTTAAGAGGAGAAAGGGTGTCCATCATTTGAGAAATAGATAGCAAACAAGTGTCGGAATTGGCTGTAGTACCGTTACTAGATTCAGCAAAATACAAAACATCACTGTTAAATTGCAAACTATCTAATTTCAAAAGCATTTTTGCATCAAACAATTCTAAATCGTTTTTGTAAAAATACTTCGTATAAATAATATTTGAAACATAAATGCTTATAGCTCCAATTACCAATGCGGCACAAAGTTTATAAAATAGTTTTTTCATGCTTAAAATTGAAAATAAATGAATTGATAACTTTGAATTCCACTAAACAAAAGCAAGCAAAAAGCTAATAAAATATAAACAGACCAACGAATGGTTATATTTTGATTTTGTATAAATTTATCGAAACGAGATTTATAAATAGAGATCTCTAACAATATTAATACTACCAACATTGCTATAGTTTGGTAATTAAATATCAGTTCTTTTTTAGCATCAAAAGTATAAGTAAAACATTGCTTAAGCACTAAAATAGCTTTAACAAGATTTTCGGCTCTAAAAAACACCCAAATAAAAGTTACCAAAATAAAAGTAGCTATGGCTCCAAAAGTTAAAAAGATTTTGTTTTTAGCTAAGGTAACAGGAATTAAATTTGAAAAACCTTTTTCAATTAAATAAAACAAACCATGAAGAAAACCCCAGATAAT
>CAISTO010000432.1 GCA_903888395.1 uncultured Bacteroidota bacterium
ATTCAAAAGGATCTACATCGGTGGCAAAAAGTTTCCCTCCAGGCGTTAAACATTTTAACATTTCATGACTATGTCCGCCATAACCAAGCGTAGCATCTAAACCCACTTGACCAGGAGTAATTTGTAAAATTTCTAATATTTCATTTACACAAATAGAACGATGCATTCCCGCAGGAGTATTGCCTTTGAGCATTATTTTTTCAATGTCTTTGGCATATTTTTCAGGTTGTAATTCCTTATACTTTTCATTAAATGATTTAGGATTCTTTCCTTTATATCTTACCCTGCGAGGTGGTTTAGCATCTTGGTTTTCCATGCGGTAAAATTAGTGTTTTATAGCTAATTTGAAGAAGCATTTTTTGTTCAACCATTTATTGCATTTCAGTTGGTATAATTTGAAAGAATAATTTCATTTTTTTACTCAGAAAAAAGATTTGAAATTCTATTGGTAAGTTCATCAAAGTCGTTTAACTGTGATGGTTTGCATATGTTTTTTATTTCTAAAAAATGATTATAAGTTATCTGCTCAGAAAGGTATTGTTGATTTGCAATTTTCGAAACTAATGAATCAACTGAAATTGTATCATACTGAAACTTGAGTTGTTTATATAAATCTTTTCTTAAATTATTCATTTTAGCCTCATTGTCATTGATTGCATTTCTATGTTTTTGAATACATAACTCATATTTTAGAATTTGTTCCTTGTCAAAATGCAAGTTATCAATGATAATAAACTTTGGTTCTTTATGCTTTTTAGGTCCGTTCATAAACATAAACAGCAATATTCCATTAGAAATTAATAAGCCCACTATTAATAGGGTAAGAAATTTAGATTTATTCATGGTATAATATATTATTGGTTTCTGGAAAAACTATTGAAATTTCTTGATTAAATGTATTCTTTTTACTTGAAAAAGTATAGAATTCGACTCCAACAATAGCTATTAAAAAACAAGCAGCTGCAATTACCCAAAATAAGGGAATTGTCTTTTGATTTTTTATTGCATTTTTTGTTTTAAAATATAAGTCTTTACTTGGCTCAACTTTTTTTACACTTGCCAAATGATCAAATACTTGTTCTATATTTATATTAGACGTTTTTTTCATAATTATCCTTTTTATTTAATAAAATATCCAAATTCTTTTTTGCTCTTTGAAATAAAGATTCCAAAGCTTTTATACTTAAGTTCATAATTTCGGCAGTTTCGGATTGAGATTTGTCTTCAATCTTTAATAAAATAATTACCGTTTTTTGGTTATCGGAAAGTTGATTTATTGCTTCAAATATTTTTTTATAAGCTTCTTTCTGTTCAAGTTCTATACCCGGATGATTAAACGTTGTGGGTTCAATCTTCAATTTTATATCATTTAAACTAAATATGGAAGAAAGAAAATTACTTTTTTGTGAATTCTTAGCTTTTAAAAAATCTAATGATTGATTGATAGTAATTCGATAAATCCAAGTTTTAACACTTGAATTTTGTTTAAAAGTATGAATATTTTTAGATACTTTTATAAATACATCTTGTGTGATTTCTTCTGCATCTTCCATATTCTGAACATATTGCAAAGCAATATTCAAAACCATTTTATGATGTTCAAAATAAATTTCATCAAATATCATTATGTATTATATTCGTTTGTTAATTCAATTTTCTTACCTAAAGGAATACTATAAACTTTATCATTTTTACTAAAAAAACGCTTCTGATATTTGATTTCATAGCATATTTTTTGCAAAAATATTTTAAGTTACAGAATGTATTTATATAATGTTCTTCAATTATTTATGAAGCATAATAAATGGAAAGATTACTTATTAAAACTTTAAATAATTTCTCCATTTATTACCATCTAACTTAAATATTTCCCATTTCTTAGCTATTTTCAAAATTTTAAACAAAGCTAAATCTTTTGTGCTAATATAATCATTGATTAAATGATAGAATTGTGATAATTTCTTTTTGTCATTTTCTGAATTAATATTATCCTAAAATGCTTTAGCAAATTGATATATTGTTGGATTCCATTACAGAAGTTTTCGCTAATTTTTAAAGAATATAAATCGTCAAATGTTCTTGTATTATCAATTCTAACGAGCAATTACAATTTTTTTTGTAATCGTATTTTTATCATCAGATATTTTCACAAAATAATTTCCTGAATAAACGGTTTCTAATTTTAAATAACACATGGTACTACCTTGTTTTAAAGAATCCTTTAAAATCAATTTCCCATTTGCATCAAACATTTCAATTTTTAAGTCACAAACTGTTGGTGAATATGACTGAACAACTACTATATCGCTAGATGGATTAGGGAATAACGACAAACCAATTTGCTCTAAATTGTTATTAGCCACTGACAAAACTGGTGAGTATGTAGTTACGGTTTCACTGATAGTAGCGCGTGTTGTAGCTTGAACCACACCATGATAATATTTTCCTAAAAGATATGGATAAACAGGCTTGTTAGTTGAATCGATAGTAGCAAAATAACAATAAATTCCGTTTGGATATTCTGGAGTTTTACAAAATCTTCCGTTATTTTCATCTAAATCACCCAAACCAACCACATATTCAAAATCTTCTAAATAAGCTCCCAATATTGCTTGAATTTGTGGTTGTCCTGGACCCATAATTTGAACCATTTCTGTTAAAGTTGGTCCTGTGGCAGCGGTTCCATCAGGTAATGTAGTTCTTGCAGTAATATTTCTTAATCGATAGCTAGGCGTAATTCTCTTTATAGGAGTTGTGGTATCTAATGGATTGGTATAACCATAAGCTCCGTATATAGGAAATCCATCAGCTGCAAAACCAATCAATGGTCCGTGTGTGGCAGCATTAGGAACATACAATCCGTCTGCTAAATATATATTACATATAGTTGATGAAGGCACTGTTTCTATATTAAACGCAGAAGGATTTTGATGGTGATGATAATCTGAAGTCATTGGTCCGGGGTGACCATGCGCACAATCAAAACCTCTATTTTCAAAATAAACCGCATTAGAATGCCATTTATTTAGATTGTTATAAGAACCGCCATCCCCTGCAGTGTAAGCAACTGTACCATTAATAAAAGCTGCGACTGCACCCATACCAACTATTGTTTTAGTTGTAGCAACTGTTGGATTTAAAGGCATTTTAATAATGTAGTTGTTGTTTAATGCTGTAGTAACGGGGCCTGTAGCAAAAGGACCTGTTACAAATGCTGGAACTCCAGTAGCAGTTACATAAACAAAATTAGCAGAATATTGAACCAACTGAACATTGGCATTAATTGTTGTATTTATTGGGGTAGGATTACCCGTTAAGTAATATCTTCCTTTAGCATTATTGGTGTTTTGCAACCATGATAAAATAGCTGGATTGGTTTGTGCAAAAGTAGAACTGCTTGCAATTAATAGTAACAAAATAATTTTTGATTTCATGTTTTTATTTGATAGTTATTGGTTAAATTGATTAGACGATTTAAAACTAAAATTCCTTTCTTTCTTATTTTAAAATTGGAATTTATAAATAAAGTTTGGAAAAAATCCTAACTGATTAGTAGTTTTTATGCTTTGGTTTCTATCGTCATAACTTTGTGAAAATACATTGCTATGATTGGTTACATTTTGTAAATCCAATGAAAAAGTATGCGATAATTTTCGTTTACCACTATTTAAACTAAATCCTACTTTTACATCTATTCGGTAGTAATTTTCATAATAACTTGAATAAATATTAGTAGAAAGTTGTTCACGTCCTAATATATTTGATGCTGTTAAATCAATAGGAGTATATGCTCTGCCACCCGCGTTAGTATATTTAATGTCGGCTGAAAGTTTATTTCTTTTTGCACTGCCAACTTTCCATTCTTTTCCTGCTAATAAATTAAAAACATACCTACCATTAAAAGCTGTATTTCTTTCTATACCATCGCTTCCACTATATTTTGAACTATACACCGATGAAGTAAATAAGCCATAATATCCTTTGCTAAAAAATTTCTCAATGGTTAGTTCAATGCCATAGTTTTCGCCTGTTCCATTATTAGTTAAACTATCTTGTAAATCTGTTTTAAACGTAGAACCTGTATTTAGCATCGAATAGCTGCTTGAAAAAGTATTTACTGGTACGTTGTAAATTGACTGATAATAAATTTCAGTTTTTATTCTCCAATCATTAAATGGTTGAATATTGTACCCTAAAACAAAATGATGACTTTTAGTAAAATCTAAATTTTTATTGTTGTAATAAGTGTTTCCATTTGCATCATTGCTTTGCAAAAAATATACATTTATAGGTTGCATTTGAGAATGCAAACCATATCCAAAATTGAAACTGCTTTTGTTAGTTACATTATAAGTCAAACCAAGTCTTGGTTCAATGGCAAATGAATTATTTAGGGAAAATAGTTGGGAGTGAATGCCTGTATTCAGTGCTATTTTTTCAGTAATATTATATTTAAAATGGGCAAAAGCCTGAGTCATATTGGTACTGCTGTTATAGTCCCATATTTGCTTATAATTATCAAATATTCTTTCTTTTGTTTTATAATATAAATCCAAACCAATAATTTCATGTTGTATGCCTACTTTAACAAAAAGTCTTGAATTTATTTTTGAATGATAAGTAGTACTAAAGTTATAACTGGTTTTAGCTACTTTGTTTTCCTCTTTTATAAAACTAGTAACAGTTGGTCTATCGGTATCATAACCAGTTTGGTCAGTGCTTGCATAGTTAACTCCAACAGTAGTGCTAATGAATGATTTTTTATTGATTTGTTTAAAATGATTGAAGCCAACAATGCCAATTTTACTAGCAAAGTCAACTTGATTTCCATTTCCATATAAAGTATTTGAACTTCCTCCACCAATTTCAATGGTACTTGTTGCCAATATTCCAAACAATGAAAATTTACCAAATTTAGAAGTACCACTATTTAATTTAAACGATAAATCTTGATAAGAAGGAGTAGCAGTTGTGCCAATATTTATTCCTACAGCTTGTGCAACTCCAGCCAAAGCATAGCGATAACCTATTAAATACGAAGCATCACTTTTTTTACTAAAAGGCCCTTCTGTGGTTGCTTCTAAACCAGTAATAACACCAACTTGTATGGTGGTTTCTCTCTTTTTATTATTCCCATTTCTAAATCCCAAATCAAATACACCGGCAGTTGCATTTCCATATTCGGCAGGAAACGCAGAGGTGAAAAAGTCTGAGTTTTTAAGTAAATTAGTGTTTAAAGCACTTACAGCACCGCCCGTAGTTCCCACCGAAGCAAAATGATTTGGATTATTTACATTCATCCCATCTATTCGCCACAAAACACCTACAGGCGAATTTCCACGAATTACAATGTCATTTCTACTGTCGTCTGGTGCGCTAACACCTGCAAAGTTGGCTACTAAGCGCGCTGGATCGCTTCTGCCACCCGCATACCTATTTACTTCTTCCATTGAAAAAGTTCTTGCACTTACACTTGCCAGTTTATTAATAGTTCCGCCTTTATTGCTTGCTTTAATTACTATATCGCCTAATTTGTTAAAGGCTTCTTCCATGGCAATATCCAAAATAACTTCCTTGCCCGATATTACCACCACATTTGGAATTGTAATACTTTTATAGCCAGTATACGATACTTTTATATCATATCTATCTGGAGGAATATTAGAGATGGTAAATTTTCCAAGGGTATCGGTATTTGTTACTTTTTGTAATGAACTTATTTGAACCGATACATCAAATAAAGGTGATTGAGATAGTTTGTCAGTAACAACACCACGAATATTTTGGGTGTTATTTTGTGCAAATAAAAGTGTTGGAATTAGTGTGAGCAAAAAAAGGAATCGCATGTTTTATCTAAATTTTTAAAAGTTGAATTGTATTGACTTTTACTTTAGACGATAAATTTTTACAAATCCTACGCTTTCTCTAAAATTTATTTATTTTTTTCAAAAAAATAAGTAAAAAGCATTTTTGTTCCTGAAAATATTGTGAAACTTTCTACGCATAAAACTAGTATTTATAGTTGATGCCAAGATATAATTCAATTTATATTGTATAAATTAATTATGATTGCACAGCAACCAATATTGCTTAAAATTAAACATGACCACCTTATATAGAAGTATAAAACCAAGTGACAATATTGCGCTAGCAAAAATAATCAGAAGCGGCATTGAAGCTTTTAATTTGCCTACCGTTGGCACTGCTCACTCCGACCCTACCACCGATCATTTGTTTCAATTGTTTAGCACTCCAAACTCCTACTATATAGTTTTGGAAATAGCTGGCGAGGTAATGGGCGGTTGTGGCATATATCCTACAAACGGATTGCCTAATAAACATGCGGAATTAGTAAGGTTTTTTTTAGATAAAAAAGCGCAAGGATTTGGTTATGGTAAAATATTAATTCAGCAATGTGAGGAGCTTGCCAAGCAATTTGGTTACACACATTTATACCTTGAATCGTTTCCTGAAATGGAAGCTGCTATTCACTTATATGAATTGTATAATTTTAAAAGAATAGAAAAACAATTGGGTAATTCTGGACATTTTTCATGTAATGTATATATGTTGAAAGAGCTTTAGTCCCGACACATCGGGAAAGTTTGAAGTATGAAGTATGAAAAAATTAAATTCGAAATTCGAATATCGAAATACTAAGCTACTTTACTTAGAGTTAGCAAAGCGCTCTAAGGATTTACAATGATTGTAGTGTCTCTGACACGGGCTCATTTAAAACGAGTCTGGAGACTCTTTTTTCATTTTAAATCCTTAGTCCCAGCCCGCAATGGCTTGGCTTCAGACTAAGGATAGTTATATGAATGATGAAGTATGAAAAAAATTAAATTCGAAATATAAACTAGCAATAGCTTTTAATTATGGACTTACTAAATGAATTCCAATATTAAAATAGGGTGCACCACCTAATTTATTGATCATGGCATATTCTTGTGTGCCTACAAATCCTCTAAAAAAATCAGATCCATCTTTTTCAGTATAATCAGCATTATAAGAATAATTAAAACGATAGCCTGCTTGAATGGTTCCCCAAATAAAACCCATCAATTGACGTTGATATTCCAATCTTAATCTTAATTCTCCTCGTCTTAGTTCAAGCTCTTTGTCTACCGGCAATGTAACTCCTCCAATCCTATAACTTTGTCCTTCTAATTCATATCCTGCCATTACTAAACTTCGAGCATTGAAATTTTTTCTTACATGTACACGGGCTGGAAATAATATTTCGGTACCCCATTTTCTATTTGGAGCTGTCCAATTGTACAAAACAATGGGTAAAAAGTTTAGCTGTCCCACCCTGTAAGTTCTGGTTAATCCTACTGCCCATTGCTTTCTATCATTTGGGCGTTTACCCCAAAGAATTGATGCCGAATATTTGGTATATTTCAAATCCTGAATATTTGAAAATGTATAATTTCCGCTCAAATCGGCCGAAACTTGCATCAAAATAAATTGCTTATCATTCAGTGGTTTATAAACAGTACTGTGCAATCCCATGGTAGTTAAACCATCATTTTGAAGTTGCTGAATTAAACCTGCATTGGGAGTTGGCGTTGTGTTTTCTGAAAATACATATTTCATATTCCAATAATTTAGCCCCAATTGCCATAAAAATTTGTTACTAGATATTACAGGAATATTTGCAAATAACCTTATTCCTGATGTGCTATTTACATTTGCAGTTTCATAAGGAACCACATTGCTTGAGTCTTTTGGATAGAAGCCCGGTTTAGACAATTTAATATCATAAGGCAACTGATGATCCCAAGCTATTGAAATAAAACGTGCAGGACTTAAATCAAAAATTTTGGGATTACAAAATGATTTATTTTGACCGTCGGAAGAAGTTACGTTTTCATAAGCTGAATAATCTTCTTCCTCTTCTACTTTTTGGGTAGAGTCTGTTTGTGCAAACAATGCTGAACCAATAAAAAAAAATAATAGTAGTATAAAATATTTCATTGATTATTTTTTTATTTCCAATCGTTTCCAAACATCTGTTCTTCCTAGTGCTTTTACGCCTATATATCCTCTAATATCTAAAGTATTTTTATCCTTTATGGTAATTATGCAGCTATAAGTACTACCATTTTCTGGGTCGTAAATGGTTCCTTCAGTCCATTCATTTTTACCTGAATAAACAAAATCCTTTAATAACCTGTATCCTTTTATTGGAACATTTTGCATGGATGCATCAGGGTTGTTTTTATCTACCTTTGGTTTTTGCGTAACCGGGTCTGTTGGTTCTTTTAACCATACAATTTTTCCATAATACTTGTTGCCAATTTTTTCAACTTTAACTCTTGCTCTTCCATTACTTGGCTCCCAAACTCCTACAAGTCTGTCTCCTTCATCTTCTAAAGTAAAAGAAAAAATGAGCATGAATAAAAATAATATCGATAATAATTTTGCTGTTGTTTTCATATGTTTTTTTTAGTGAGTGGTAATATTAAATGTTAGTTTTGCTTTAAATGCTAAATTAGTTTCTACATCTTTTGAAAAATTAGCATCTAATAAAGCGGTGAATTCTTCTTTTGAAAATATTTCATCAATGCCATCTTGCTCCTGAGCAATGGTTAATGGTATTTCTTTTTTACCTTTAGGTATTGGATTAATAAATGCTACCTTTTTCATTTCGGAAGTATTGCTAACCAATTGCAATGAAAAATCTTGAATCAAACCATCTTCAATGCTATCAGGCAAAATAAGAATAGCAGATGTTAACTCAATTTTTTCAACGCTTTCAGGATTGATATTGTTGTTTTTTAGAGTATTTAAAATTGTTTCCTGAAATGAATTAGGTCCTTCATAGTAGGGACCTTCTGCTGTTAATTGAACGTTATTCAATTCAATGCTTGTTACTTTCTGATTTTTACAAGAAAATAAAAAAATAGATACTGCGGTTATAAAAAGGATTTTTTTCATGTATTAATTTTGAATTTTAATCAAAAATAATTTTTTTTTTTAAAAAAACAATTTTACCTAAATTTCTTCTATAATCTTAATTTCATCTTACAAGTGTTCAGTGAATAATTCCCCTCTTGAGTGGGTGTCAGTTGGCTAACTGACGGGGTGGAATTTTTTCTTCATTTAATAATGGCCCATAACTAAACTATCCTTAGCGTTAGCAAAGCGTTCTAAGGATTTACAATGATTATAGTGTCTCTGACACGTGCACACTTAAAACAATTTTGGAGATTTATTTTCATTTTAAATCGGTAGTCCCAGCCCGCATTGGCTTGGCTTCAGACTACAGATAGTTATGGCTAACCCAACTAAAAGGTTCTCGACTCCGCTCGAACTGACAGGCATTATTTATGGTTATACTTTTTTTGTAGCACTTAAAAACGTGCCCCAAAAGTGTACCCCAACATAATCCTAAAACAAAAAACCCTCGCAAACTATTCGTTTACAAGGGTTTAATATTCCATTAGTGTGGTGTAGGAGGGAATCGAACCCCCGACACAAAGATTTTCAGTCTTTTGCTCTACCGACTGAGCTACTGCACCATTTTTGTGGGA
>CAISTO010000433.1 GCA_903888395.1 uncultured Bacteroidota bacterium
GGAATCGAAATATTTAATTCCAATTCAGCTTTGCATTTTGATAAAAATGGAAATGTAATTACCTTCAATAACAGTTTTGTAAATAATGCATCTAGTATTTTAATTGACTCAAAAAGTGAAATTAATTATACGCAAGCAATTACAAGAGTTGCAATGCAATTAGGGAAAATAGTTATTTTTTCATTAGCCAAAAACAATAACTTATCTAATGAATATATTGTTAATGATGTTCATGCTTCGAGCAAAGAAATTAAAGCTAAAATGTATTATTTATTGAAAGATAATCAGCTTATAAAAGTTTGGAATATAGAGTTTTATAATGATAAAACAGGTGATTGGTGGAATAAAAGAGTGGATGTAAATACTGGTAAAATTATAGATGAAAACAATTGGAAAACTGAATGTGATACCAAAAAAATTATTAAAAAAGTAAAAAAAAAAGATAATTTTTACTTCACATTCCCCGAAAATGAATCATTAGGAAAAACTGTATCGGGAAGCTATAATGTATACGCAATTCCAAATGAAAGTCCCTCGTTTGGAAATAGAATAATTGTAAATAATCCTGCAAATGAAAAAGCTTCCCCATATGGTTGGCACGATGTAAATGGAGTTGCAGGTGCTGAATATACTATTACTCGCGGTAATAATGTTTTTGCCAAAGAAGATACATTAGATCAAGATAGTTTCAATGGATTTGCACCAAATGGTGGTGTAAATTTGGACTTTGATTTTCCTTTAAACCCAAACAATTATCCAACCAAATATGTGAGTGCTGCTATTACAAATTTATTTTATTGGAATAATTTAATTCATGATGTTTTTTATAATTATGGTTTTGATGAAGATGCTGGAAATTTTCAACAAAAAAACTATTTAAATGGAAGTGGTGATGACGACCATGTATTTGCAGACGCACAAGATGGAAGTGGAACGAACAATGCAAATTTTAGTACTCCTCCAGATGGTTATAATCCAAGAATGCAAATGTTTATTTGGCAAGCTAGCTTGTCAAATAAATTATTTAATATCATCAGTCCAGATTCTTTAAAAGGACAGTATTTATCTGCTACTGGATCATTTGGTCCAATTTTAAATTCTACAGGAATAAATGGAAATTTAGAAATAGGTTATGACAATTCTACTAATCCAACTTTATGTTGCAGTAGTTTGATTAATAATTTAACTAATAAAATTGCATTGATAGATAGGGGTGATTGTTTTTTTGCAAATAAAGTTTACAATGCTCAGATAGCAGGAGCAAAGGCTGCAATTATAATTAATAATACACCTGGAGCACCTTTTTCAATGGGTTCTGGAGGTAATGGAATTGATAAATTAATTACCATACCCTCAGTAATGATCAGTCAAGATTTGGGAACACAACTTAAAAACAATTTGAATAATAATTTAACAATCAATGTTACATTAGTTGATTCAAGTGGAGGTCCAAAATACTTTGACAGTGATTTAGATAATGGCGTAATTATTCATGAATATACCCATGGACTCTCAAATAGGTTAACAGGTGGTCCTAATAATACAAGTTGTTTATCAAATGGAGAACAAGGAGGAGAGGGCTGGAGCGATTTTTTTGCTTTAGCACTAACTGCAAAATCTACAGATAATCCTCAAATTGGAAGAGGAATAGGAACTTATTTAATTGGTGAGGATACAAATGGTGTTGGAATTAGGGATTATGCTTACAGTAGAAATATGACAATCAATCCGACTACTTATAATTCAATAAAAACAAATTCAGGAGTTCATTTTGTTGGATCTATTTGGTGCACTGTTTTATATGATATTTTTTGGGATTTAGTGGATAAATATGGATTTAGTAATGATATATATAATGGTAAATTAGGCAATAATATTGCTATGCAATTGGTAATGGATGGATTAAAATTACAACCATGTTCCCCAGGATTCATTGATGCTAGAGATGCTATTTTATTAGCCGATTCTCTCAATAATAAATTTGAAAATAAGGATTTGCTTTGGAAAGCATTTGCCAGAAGAGGCCTAGGTTATAAAGCCGATCAAGGTTCTTCATCTAGTACTTTTGATGGTACTGAATCATTTGAAATTCCACCACCAATTAAGAATGATGGTTTGTTTGAAATAACTAACAGCAATCAATTTAAATTATACCCTAATCCAAGTATTGGTTTTGTTGAAATTGAAAATGTAAGTCAATTTAAAATTGATAAAATAATTATATTTGATTTGATGGGAAAAGAAATTTATGCTAGAAAAATTACCACTACAACATCTAATGTAAAACTTGATTTATCATATCTTCAAAATGGAATGTATATGGTAAATATTGTATTAGAAAATCAACAAAAATATACGCAAAAATTTGTGAAGGAATAGCTGTAATTTTTAATAGAATAAATAATTAAATGAGTAAAATAATAGTTTTAGGTGCAGGAATGGTTGGTAGTGCTATGGCCATCGATTTGTCGGAATTACATGATGTTACAATAACTGATTTGAATGAAGTTAGGTTAGATTATGTAAAACAAAAATGTAATTCATTGCAAATTTTACAATTGGATGTTTGCAATTTTTTACAATTAAAAAATGCCATTCAAAATTTTGATTTAGTGATTTGTGCAGTTCCTGGATTTTTAGGTTTTGAAACTTTAAAACAAATTATTTTAGCAGGAAAAAATGTGGTAGATATTTCGTTTTTCCCCGAAAATGCTTTTGATTTAAATGAACTAGCCATTCAACAAAACGTAACTGCCATTGTAGATTGTGGAGTGGCGCCAGGAATGGGAAATATTATTTTGGGTTATTATAATGAAAAGCTAAAACTCACAGATTTTGAATGTTTGGTGGGTGGTTTACCTAAAGTAAAAAAATGGCCTTTTTGTTATAAAGCTCCTTTTTCGCCTATTGATGTAATTGAAGAATATACTCGTCCTGCGCGATATGTAGAAAACGGAAACATCATCACGCGTGAACCATTAACTGATTGTGAGTTTGTAGAATTTGATAAAGTAGGAACGCTCGAATCATTTAATACCGATGGATTAAGGTCTATTATTTATACCATGCCACATATTAATAATAGGAAAGAAAAAACGTTAAGATATCCCGGACATGTAGAATATGTTAGGGTTTTAAAAGAAAGTGGTTTTTTTAGTAAAGATAAAATGATGGTTAATGGCATAGCAATTTCTCCTTTAGATTTCACCAGTAAAATATTATTCAATGAGTGGAAATTGGGTGAAAATGAAGAAGAGTATACAGTTATGCGAATTACTTTGAAAGGCAACAATGAAAAAGGTGAAACAGTAGAAATTATTTATAATTTATTTGATGAATATTGTGCAAAAACGCAAACTTCATCTATGGCTAGAACAACAGGTTATACTGCTACTGCCGTTGCTAATTTGTGTTTAGAAGGGTTGTTTGTAAATAAAGGAATATTCCCTCCAGAATTAGTTGGCAAACACGAAAATTGTTTCAACTATATCATGAATTACTTGAATGAAAGAGGCGTATTTTATACTAAAAATTAAAGAAAATTTGTTTTTTTTAATTTGAAATTTTATTCAATTAAGTGAATTTTATTTCTCCCCAAAATTACTAATTTATTTTCTTCCATTTGCTTAAGTAATCTTGAAACAACTACTCTTGCGGTGCCTAATTCGTTGGCTAATTGTTCATGAGTAATGTATAAAGTATGAGCGTTTGTCAACTCACATTTCTTTTTAATGAAGTTCAATAATCGCTCATCCATTTTGGTAAATGCTACTGCATTTACTACTTCTAATAACTCTTCAAAGCGTTTGTGGTATAACCTAAAAATATAATCTAACCATTCAGGATATTCTTTTATCAATAATGTTACTTTATCAATTGGAATAAATAAAATTTCAGTAGGTTCTTCCGCCACTGCTTTTACTTTACTCGTATCATTATGAATTCCACCTAAAAACGACATGATACAACTTTCTCCAGCTTTTATGTAATATAATAAAATTTCACGGCCATCTTCATCCGTTCGCATAACTTTTATATTTCCTCGAGTAACAATTGGAATGGCTTTTATAAATGCATTTTCATTTAAAATAATATCACCTTCGGCAAAAGTTTTTAAAAAACCGTAATCTTTCAGTTTTTCTTTTATTTCGGGCAGCGATTTGAATTCAATTAAATTGTCTAATTCCATTTGACGAAGTTACAATTTGAAACCTTTTAATTTGAAAAAAAATATTGTAAGCAAACTAAATAAAACATAGCTTTTGTTTAATTTAATTGATACTAAATTATAAAACAAATTTTTTTTGAAACACATAGAAACATAGAAAACATAGCTTTTGTTCTATGTTTACAAAGAGTATATGTGGTTCAATTATTTGTATAAAAAAACCACAAAGAAACATAGAATACACAGCCTTGTTCCTATATTTTCTATGTACCTATATGGTTCAAGAATTGAGTTTAATTTTTCCTGCTTATTTCGCAAATAAAGCTGAACAAATTCAGTTTGCAAACTATGTTGTCTATGTTATCTATGTGGTTCAATTTTTTTCAAAATTAAGTATTCGGATTTCAAATTTTATTTTTCGAATTATAGCTGCTCAAAATGTGCTGTAAAATGGCGCAACAATTTTGGTTCTTTTGTAATTTTATAACCTCTCACATTGGCTTTGTTTTTAATTAATTCATCAAAAACTTCCACTACATAATCAATATGGCTTTGGGTATAAACTCTTCTTGGAATAGCTAACCTAACCAATTCAATAGCTGCAGGAATTAGTTCACCATTTTCATCGTATTTTCCAAACATAACCGATCCAACTTCTACACTTCTAATGCCACCAATTCGGTATAATTCACAAACCAATGCTTGCCCAGGATATTCGTTTAAAGGAATATGTTCATACATTTTAGCTGAATCAATATATACTGCATGTCCGCCAATTGGAAACATAACGGGAATTCCTTTTTCGCGCATTTTATTACCTAAATATTCAGTGCTTTTTATACGGTAATACAAATAATCTTTATCAAATACTTCTACTAATCCAATTGCAATTGCTTCCATATCTCGTCCACTTAATCCGCCATAAGTTGAAAAACCTTCTGTAATAATTAATAAATTGGTACAAGCCTCTGCTATTTTTTCATCTTTTAAAGCTATAAATCCGCCCATATTTACCAAGGCGTCTTTTTTTGCACTCATCACACACCCATCTGTAAGTGCAAACATTTGTTGAGCTATTTGCTTATAAGTATGGTTTTCGTATTCTTTTTCTCTGTGTTTAATAAAATAGCTATTTTCTGCTATTCTGCAACAATCTAATATAAAAAGCACATTGTATTTTTTGCAAACAGCAGCAACATCTTTTGCGTTTTGCATGCTTACCGGTTGTCCTCCACCACTATTATTAGTTACTGTTAAAATTACCGCACCAATATTTTCAGCACCATGTTCATTGATTAACTTTTCTAATTTTATACAATCCAAATTTCCTTTAAATGGATGGTAAACATCATGGTATTTTGCTTCTTCTATTTGAACATCATATGCTGTAGCGCCTCCAAATTCTATATTTGCTCTTGTGGTATCAAAATGAGTATTGCTAATAAATACTTTTCCTTTACCTCCCAAATGTCCGTATAAAATTCTTTCACCTGCCCTACCTTGGTGAGTAGGTAAAATATATTCAAAACCTGTTAAATCATGAACAGCATTATAAAAACGTTCCCAACTTTTTGCGCCAGCATACGATTCATCACCACGCATGATTCCTGCCCATTGTTCATTACTCATGGCTGATGTTCCGCTATCGGTTAAAAAATCAATGATTACTTGGTCGCTTTTTAATAAAAAAGTGTTGAAATGTGCTGCTTTTAAAAATTCTACACGTTCGCTTTCAGTACTCATTTTAATTGATTCAACCGATTTAATTTTAAATGGTTCAATGATAGTTTTAAACTCCATAATGTTATTTTTTCAATAATATTTATAGGAGCAAATAACATTTGAATCAGGCATGCTTAACATGACACAAGTAACTTGAAATATTGATTTAGTTCAAGTTGTATAATTAAAGTATTTTCAGGGAAAAGAGTTTTGATTGAATTTAAATAAATTCATCTATGGTTTTAAATACTTCATAACTGTTTAAATATTCTTTGGTGTATTGATATGCAAAAAGAAAAATTTCTTCAGATTTTTGTACCTCAAACATTCCAAATCTACTCATTTCAGGTGGTTCAATGAACAAATCACAAAGGTGAACTTTGTCGTAAACCGTTTTACTCATAGCTAAGTGAAAACTTCTATCCAGCATGTCTTTGATATGAATATTTTCGGTTTTTATTCCCATTTCATTGCTGTGAACACCAATAATAAAATCACATTTTCCAATAACTGGTTCAACAGGGAAATTATTTAATATACCTCCATCTAAATATAATGTATCATTCCATTTAATGGGTTCAAATAATAATGGTATACATGAAGAAGCTAACAACGCTTTTGATAAATCACCTTCACTAAAAAATTTTGTTTTTCCTTTAATAATATCAGTTGCTGTAATACAAATTGGAATTGGTAATTTTTCAATCAAATTTGCTTTAAAATGTTTTAGAAATACTTTTTCAAAAGCTTGCATGGTAAATAAACCCGACTTATTAAATCGAAAATTAGCATAACTAAATATTTTACTGTTTATTAAAACATCAATAATTTCTTCAGGATTATAACCTGCCGAATAAAATGCTGCTATGATTGCTCCTGAGCTTGTTCCTGAAATGATTGATGGCTCAATATCAATTTCCCCTAATGCTTTTATTACTCCTAAATGAGCAATTCCACGCACGCCCCCTCCCGATAATACTAATCCAATTTTTTTCATCAAATATTTTTAAAATTCCATTTCAAAATTAATGAATGAATATTATAGTAATCTTGACTTAAAAGTCATTTTTTTCCTATATTTCTTATAAAATATATTGGTTTTTTTAAATAAAAAAAGCCCATAATTTTAAATTATGAGCTTTTTTATTAATTATAATTTGCAAACTAAGCGTGCATTCTGTCTTTCTTCTCTGTTAAACGCTCTTTAGTTTCTACGTTTTCAGGATCAGGTAAGCAGCAATCAACCGGACAAACAGCCGCACATTGTGGTTCTTCATGGAAACCTACACACTCCGTACATTTTCCAGTTACAATATAGTAAACATCTGATGAAACTGGCTCAAAACGAGCGCTTACATCAGTTGTAGTTCCATCTATATCAATAGATCCACTTAAATTATTTCCATCTTTCCAAGCCCATTCAGCACCCGATTCATAGATTGCATTGTTTGGACATTCAGGTTCGCATGCACCGCAGTTTATGCATTCGTCAGTTATTATTATTGCCATAATATGTTATAAATTATTTTTTGTTTTTGTTATTGTATTTAACTACTGCAAGATTAGTTTTGTTCCCTCAAAACTAAAAATAGAATCGTTCTAAATTACATGACTTTTCAACAACGCAAAGAAGCTTTTATTCAACTAGGACATTTTTTACAAGATGCTGCTAATAATGCACATAAGGCTATAGTTGAGGCCTATTTATACAATCAGTGGTTCACAGAGGAAAGCCAAAGAATGGCTTTACAAGCTTGGGCCGATGCTTTAAATGAGCAAAAAATAAATGATTGGACGGCAAAATATGATTTTGAAAAACCTCAAAATTCCAAAACCGTTGCCATTATTATGGCAGGAAATATTCCGTTAGTGGGTCTCCACGATTTAATTTGTGTGTTACTTTCTGGTCATCATGCTTTGGTTAAATTAAGTAGCGATGATAAAATTTTGCCTAAATTTATTGTGGCCGCATTGCTGCAAATTGAACCTGCTTTTGCCGATAGAATAACTTTATTAAACGATGAAAAGTTAGAAAAATACGATGCAGTGATTGCCACAGGCAGCAATAATAGCAACCGTTATTTTGAACATTATTTTAGTAAGGTTCCTAATATTTTACGTAAAAACAGAAATAGCATTGCCGTTTTAACGGGCAATGAAACCAATGATGAAATGAAATTATTGGCAAAAGACATTTTTACTTATTTTGGTTTGGGCTGCCGCAATGTGAGTAAGTTGTATCTTCCAAAAGGTTTTGATATGGCTTTGTTTTTTGAAAATACCAAAGACTATGATTTGTATTTAAACCATAACAAATACGCCAATAATTTGATGTACCATAAATCTATTTGGCTTTTGAATCAAGATGATTTTTTAGAAAATGGTTTGATTAATTTGAAAGAAGATAAAAGTTTTTCTTCGCCTTTGGCAAGTGTTTTTTACGAATATTACGAGAATATTGATGCTATTAAAGCAATGTTTGAAAACCGCAAAAACGAAATTCAATGCATAGTAAGTAAAATAGATTTGGGAGTAAATATTCCTTTTGGTAAAACGCAACAACCCGAACTTTGGGATTATGCCGATAATGTTGATACCATAGCGTTTTTGTTGAGTTTATAGTTTTTGTAAATAATTAGTATAAACAATTTTAAAGCAAGTTTTATATTTGAAAAAAAGCTAATCAATTGAAATTTCATTACCTAAAAAAATTTATACAACATTATTTAACTGCTACATTGATTGATGTGTTGCATTCGCCTTTTGTTTTTGATTTATACCAAAATACAATTGAGAAGCAAAAGTATCATTCAAAGTTTAAAGCCATTGAAAATTGCAGAACAAATCTTTTAAAAAATGTAGAAATTGTTTCCTATTATGATTTGGGTGCGGGCAGTAATTTACTGTCAACTGAAACTGAAAAAGTAGTAAAAGACTTAGCAAAAGCGCATTTAAAACCAGCTAGAATTGCTCAGATCATTCATCAAATTGTTTTAAAGTATAAGTATAAAAATATCATAGAATTAGGTACTTCGCTGGGAATTACAGCTAGCTATATTGCAACAGCAATAAAAGAAAACTACCCATTGGAGGAAACAAATTTTACTACCATTGAAGGAATACATGATGTAAGAAAAGTTGCTTTAAAACAATTTGAAACATTAGAATTATCAAAACATGTTAACTCCATTGAAGGTAGTTTTAACGAAAAATTAGATGATGTTTTAAATAATTACCAAAGCATTGATGTGTTTTTTGTGGATGGAAATCATACTTATGAAGCTACCATGGATTACTTTAACAAAGCATTGCCAAAGGCACACAATGATTCCGTGTTTATATTTGACGATATATACTGGAGCCCAGGAATGACAAAAGCTTGGGAGGAAATAAAACAAAATAATAATGTGTACCAAACCGTTGATTTGTTTTTTATTGGTTTAGTTTTTTTTAGAACAGAACAAAATAGGCAACATTTTAAATTACGTGTTTTTTAAAAAACAATAGCATTTAATGTATTTTAGGTATGGAGTAATGTAATTAATACCTTTAAACTTATTAACTTTTATCTTTATCAACCAAAAAAAAAGTTGATAACTTTTTTAAACATTCAATGTAATCAGTCAGTTCAATTTTCTTTTTCAACAATGTGTTTTCAATATAAATGTTAGTGTAAATTAGCAGACTATTTTTAAAAGATGCAGTTTTCACATTTACA
>CAISTO010000434.1 GCA_903888395.1 uncultured Bacteroidota bacterium
ATTTGCAAGCCCATTGAGTGCTCGCGAAGAAGAGAAAAACATATACGAGCGCTTCAGTGCTTTGCAAGATTTTAAAGAATACGTAGAACGCATTTTTATAGAAGAAAAATTAAAGAAAAACGGTTGGAATGTGGCAAAAACTGCTTTGGAAATTGATATTCAAAGAAGTCATTTGTACAACAAAATTGAAAAATATACGCTCAAACGTGGCGAGTATATTGATTAATAAAAAACCAACTGAACTTTAATAATAGTTGATAAAATAATATTTTTTCAACTCCCAAACACGCCACAATTAACGAGCCCGATGTGGGGGCATTTTATATATATATTAAAAATCCTTGCTTGAAAAACAGCAGGGATTTTTTTTGTTTTATAAACTATGTAATCAATAATTTCACTTTATTTGTAAGAAATAAATTACATGAAAAAGTTCATTTTTTCCATCATGTTCATGTTGGCAAATACATTATTATTTGCTCAAGTTACCATAAATGTAACATCGGTTTCAAGCACTACTCCAAGTAATGACGACATTTATATTGCTGGAAATTTTAACAATTGGAATCCCAATAATAGCAGCTATAAATTAACAAAAAGTGGGAACAGTTACAGTATAATTTTACCATCAGGAACTGGTGAAGCTGCCTATAAATTTACCCGTGGAAGTTGGGCAACTGTTGAAGGCGATGCCTTAGGAAACGTTATTCAAAATAGAACTTTTACTTATAGTTCAAATGCCATTATCAATGTTTCTATTTTGGGTTGGGAAGACAAAAAAACTGGTGGTGGAAATAACTCAACTGCATTGTCCAATGTGAAATTATTAAGTAATAATTTCTACATGCCTCAGCTCAATAAAAACCGTAGAATATGGATTTATTTACCCAACGATTATGAAACAAATTTGAATAAGAAATATCCTGTTTTATACATGCACGATGGTCAAAATTGCTTTGATAAAACAACCGCATTTGCTGGCGAATGGGGAATAGATGAAACACTAAATTACAAAGAAAAAAATGGTGATAAAGGTTGTATTGTTGTTGCTATTGATAATGGCGGTGCAAGCCGATTAGATGAATATTCGCCTTATGTGAACTCACAATATGGTGGCGGAAAAGGCGATGACTACGTTGATTTTTTAGTACTTACTTTGAAACCATATATTGACTCGGCTTACCGAACTTTTCCAGACAAAAATAACACTGCCATGTCAGGCAGTAGCATGGGTGGATTAATTACCATGTATGCCCTTTTTAAGTACCCAAACATTTATGGAAAAGCAGGAATATTTTCACCCGCATTTTGGTTTTCAAACCAATTATATACTTACATTATAACTAAAAGTAAAAGCAATAATCAAAAATTTTATTTTGTGTGTGGGCAAAACGAAGGTGGCAATATGGCCAATTGGCAAGATAGCATGAATGCTGTTTTACAAAGCAAAGGATATGATAAAACCACTGAACTTAAAAACCTTAAAAAACCTGAAGGTACACATTCTGAAAGTTTTTGGAATGCTGAATTTGGGGCTTGTTACGATTGGCTTTTTGAAGATTTAAAGCAAAATGTAAAAAAAAACGAAAAAATAAACAATGATATTATTGTATATCCTAATCCAGCTAAAAACAGGGTTTTTATTAGCAGTTTATCGAGCAAAATTGAATCAGTTTTTTTGTACGATTATAGTGGTAAATTAGTTGAATTAGAAAGCGTTAACAGGCTGCAAGAAAATCAATTTCAAATAGACATTCAACATTTAAATCAAGGTTATTATTTGGTGAAAGTAAATACAGACAAAGGTGAATTTACCAAAAGTTTTATAGTTAATAAATAGGTTTATACGATATAGAGGGATTTAATTAAACGTCTTTACCAAACAAACAGAAATAATCATCCTACCAACTAAATACCAAAAGAAGAACCTTTGTTGTAGTGTTCGACCCCATCGGGGTCGTATGTTTATAATACATAACAAGCTATAAATATACGACCCCGATGGGGTCGAACTACAGTTTCAAAACAGCTTTGACAAAATAGTAAAAAGAGAAGGTATGCCTTGTCTATACCATATAAATATAATGGAAAGAATTATCAAAAAAAATTAGATGTTTATAAATATCTCTAATAATAGAAATTACAAACAAAATTAAGTGATAAAAATTAAACATGAAATTGTATCATATATTTCTGTTTTATTTGTACAAAAATTATAAGAATTATGTACAAAACATTGCAACCAATTTTACAAGCCGAGCTAAAAGAAATAGAAGAAGCTGGATTATACAAACGCGAAAGAATTATTACTAGCCCACAAGCTGCAGAAATTACTGTAAGCACTGGTGCTAAAGTGTTGAATTTTTGTGCCAATAATTACTTGGGATTATCGAGCCATCCATTGGTTTTACAAGCTGCTAAAGATGCAATAGACACGCATGGTTTTGGATTGAGTAGCGTACGATTTATTTGCGGTACGCAGGATATTCATAAAACTTTAGAAGCAAAAATTTCTGAGTTTTTAGGAACGGAAGATACCATTTTATATGCAGCTGCTTTTGATGCAAATGGTGGTGTTTTTGAACCTTTGTTCAATGAGAAAGACGCAATTATTAGCGATTCTCTAAATCATGCAAGTATCATTGATGGTGTTCGTTTGTGTAAAGCGGAACGTTTCAGGTATGAAAACAATAACATGGCCGATTTAGAAGCTAAGTTACAAGAAGCAAAACATTGCAGAAACAGAATTATAGTTACCGACAGTGTTTTTAGTATGGACGGAACCATTGCACAGCTTGATAAAATAGTAGAATTAGCCGATAAATATGAAGCATTAATTATGATTGACGAATGTCATTCAAGCGGATTCATGGGTAAAACTGGTCGTGGTGTACATGAGCATTGTGGTGTATTAGGTAAAATAGATATTATAACAGGAACTTTAGGAAAAGCATTAGGAGGTGCTAGTGGCGGATTTACAAGTGGTAGAAAAGAAATTATTGACATGCTTCGCC
Source organism: uncultured Bacteroidota bacterium (assembly GCA_903888395.1). GTDB lineage: Bacteria > Bacteroidota > Bacteroidia > UKL13-3 > UKL13-3 > JAAFJM01. Next base: position 3,015 of record CAISTO010000434.1, read on the forward strand.
AACGTTCTCGCCCTTATTTATTTAGTAATACTTTAGCACCAAGTATTGTTGGTGCTAGCATTGCGGTGCTTGATATGATTACCAAAACTACTGCCTTGCGCGATAAATTATGGGAAAATGCCAAGTATTTTAGAACACATATAGAGGCAGCAGGTTTTGACGTAAAACCAGGTGAACATGCCATTATTCCAATTATGCTTTATGACGCAAAATTATCTCAAGATTTTGCCGCAAAATTATTAGAAGAAGGGATTTATGTTATCGGATTTTATTTTCCAGTGGTTCCAAAAGGCCAAGCAAGAATCAGAGTTCAAATGTCGGCAGGACATGATAAAGAACATTTAGATAAAGCCATTGCAGCATTTACCAAAGTTGGTAAAGAGTTGGGCGTAATAAAATAGTTTTTTTTTAATTTCATTTTACACGTCATTGCGAGGAACGAAGCAATCTCTTTTGTCATGAGATTGCTTCACTACGTTCGCAATGACGTTTGTTGTTTATATTGTGTCGCCTCTACGAGGCTTTTGGTTCTTTATATTCAGCATTCAAGTTACAATAGTTTCAACTCTTCGAGGTTTTTATTAGCTAATCATTTTACAGTTATTCCAAGTTTTATTTTTAAATGCGCTCTAATAATTTATCTAAGCTTCGTAGAAGCGAAACTATTGTAAAAGTATAAACAAACTGTAACAAAAAAGCCTCGTAGAGGCGACACAACACCAACAAAGTGTTAATTATAGAACTTTAAAAAGCTTTAAAAAAAACAGTTTTGTAGTAGGATTATTTGATTCTTTTTTATTGACTCAAATAATATATTGACTTGATTTCTGTTTATATTTTAAGATAAAGTAGAGTCTTACATTTTGTTGAAAGTTTGCAAAAAATCTTTTTTTTCAGACATACTGTCATTGGATTGATTTTTGTTAAGTTTGCAAAAACAATTTTTTTGAATGATTAATCAATTTAACCAAATGCCACCAAACGCTAAAGTTTGGATTTTTGCAAGCGATAAAATTATTTCCC
>CAISTO010000435.1 GCA_903888395.1 uncultured Bacteroidota bacterium
AAACCCTTCAGGATTGTTAAACAAATTGCTATTATATGATTCATTTAAGTACTTAATTTCTTCAGCATTTAAAAACGGTAAAACAACAAAGCCATTCAACTCAAATTGGCTATTAATTTGTTCATTTGCAAAAAAAGCTGATCGCAAATTTATGTTATCTTTATGCATGAAATATCTGTTTAAACTTAAACCAAAAGTCTTTTGCTACTTGATTCTCAAATGTAGGACCTGTCAACTTTTTAATAAATTCTTGCTCTGAAATTTGTTTGTTTAAAAATGAAACATTTTTTAATATTTTTGGTGTCTCTACTTTTTTCCAAGGATTAAATTCCATGTAAAAATCATCATTTACTTCAATCATTTGGATTTCATTTGGATTGCTTTGATAGTCCATATAGTAATGAATAGAAGGAAAACCATTTGGAACACAAATTAGTTGAATAGCTAATCGTAATTCTTTGGTATTGTTAATTGCGGAATAATGCACAATACTATCATCTAAAATCACGCATTCACCTGCTTTGGTTTCTAATGGAACTAAATGATTTTTGATTATATCATTCTTTATTCCTTCTAATTCCCAAGGTATCATTGGTCCTCTTTGTTCACCAAAACGTTTATGACTACCAGGTACAACTTGTAAAGTTCCATTTTCTATAGTTGAATCAACTAAAGGACACCAAATAGAAACAGTAGAACATAATTTTTCATCAGCAAAAGCCCAATTTTGGTGTAAAGGAACTTCACCTGTATCTGATTGTTTGCGTATATAATTTGCTATAATTGGACGGTAATTGTCAAGCAGTTTGTCCATGTGTGGTTTAAAATATTCTGATATTATTTTAAATACTAAACGCTTATATTCAGGATTTTTATCTATAAAAGTAAAATCGTAGGTTATAAAATTTGCTTGTTCAACACCAGTTTCACCTGATGTAATTTGACCACCACTTTGTGGTAAAGTTTCAAAAAAAAGGTTTTTAAGTATTTCCACTTCATCAGCATTTATAAATGGGACTTTTACATATCCATCTTTTCTGAATTTACTTTCAATATTACTATCAATAAAAATATTTCTCATATACTATCGTTTATTTTTTCTTCTACCGATTTGAATACAAATATTCCCGCAACAAAGAATAAAATTGCCAAAACCAAACCAATATAAAAAAATAGATTAAGGGTTTCATTAAAAAAAATATACCTAAACAAATGTATTGAACTTGTTATCGGGTTAATATATAAAAATGAATGGAATTTTACTGGTAATATATTTACGGGATAAAATACAGGTGTAAACCAAATGCTAAAGTTTACAATAAAAGGTATGATATGGAACAAATCGCGTTTTTTTACTGTTGCAGCACTTAATATTAATGAAATACCAATAGCAAATAATAATACTGGAATTAATGCTAAAGGAAATGCAAACCAAAGCCAACTAAAATTGGACTTAAAAATGATCAACAATAAAATAAAAACTATAAAAGATACTGCAAACTCAACAAGAGCAATGATACATTTAGAAAGTGGAATAATAATTTTCGGAAATTGAGTTTTTTTAACCAAATCACTATGATTTAATAAACTAGGTGCAGCTTGATTAAAAATGTAACTAAATACACCCCAGTTCAATACTCCACTAAGTACAAATAATTCATAAGGATATGGAGCATTTATTCTAAGTATATAATGAAAAAAAGTAGTGAAAATAATTATTGCAGTAATTGGATAAACAAGTGTCCAAGATAATCCTATTAAAGTTTGAGCATATTTAATTTTCAAATCACGTTTTGCCAAAATAATAAGCATATACCTATACGTCCAAACCGTATTAAGGTATGTTTTTAAACTGTCGGGTTTAGCTGTAATTAGTTTGTTCATTTATTATATTAGTCTTATTTTATGTTGTTGAAATTATAATATGAAGGATTTTGTCATAATATTTAAATCATTAATACCAGTTTTTATAAAACAAAACCTACGTTTTAAAGCACACTTCGTTTGGTCAGTCCCATTTTAAAAATAA
>CAISTO010000436.1 GCA_903888395.1 uncultured Bacteroidota bacterium
ACTAGCGAAACAGGTAGGTATAAATACCCAAGGCTTAATCCTCTAAAAATACCAAAAGATCCTTATATTTATGCTTATGAAAATGGGGAGAAATTATATGTTAAAAACATAAAAAGAGGTGATACAGATTGGATTGATATTGACAAAACTAATCGTGCTGATACAAAGAAATTCTTTTATGCCATTTGTGATAAATATGGTCATTTATTAGGTATGCAATGTGCTGATCGTCAGGGCGAAAAGTTACCAAAATATATAGGTCCACATAATTAAACAAATCGGTTAAAAATATCTACTTATTCATAACACCCAATCATCTTAAATGGTTGGGTTGTTTGTTATAACTATACTTGAATAAAAGAAAATATTCATGTGTTTTTTTTCAAACATATAGAAATTTTGAGTAGTTACTAATATTTATAATAAAATTACAAATTATGAACTCATATTTTTTTAATGTAACAGAAGAAGAAAAGAAAAACATTTTAAGCAAGCATAGAGAATTGTATAACGGTTATGTTGTCCAAAATCCTACCAGCTCAAATAAAACGCAATTAACTGTTCAAGATTTCGCCAAAGATAAAAAAGGTATCACCTTAAAAAACTCTGATTTGGTTAAAGAAAGCAAACATAACAAAACTTGGAAAAAGTCTGATTTAAATAAATCAAATAAAATGGATTATATTGAATCTGAAAATGATGAGGTTTATTATGAAATTGAAATTGATGACAATAGCCAGGATAGCGCATTGATGGAATCAATAAAAACTATTGTTAAAGAAGAAAAACTTGGCGTTATTATTGCACATAAAAGCAATAAAAATATTGTTTCAGAAAATAAGATTATTTTAAATTCAAGAAACGATTTCAACCAATTTATGAATAGGATTAATAAATACTAATAATGGAAATTAAAGATTTAACCACTTTTTTTGTAGATAAAGAAGCTAATATTATTGACGTAACATTTAGGCTGATTGGAGATAGCGATGACGTTATTCGCCAGGATCAAATTGATTTCGATTTAACAGAAGAATATGGTTATTCTATTCTTCCAGATTATTTGGATATTCCGGATAATGAAGTTGATGTTGAACCCGAAGATGATACAGAAGAAGACGAAGTTGATAAAAATGAACTCATAAACTTTTTAACAGAGTATTATACAATAAATGTAAATTTACTCCCAAAACAACAAAACTATTAATTCATGAAAAATAAAAAGCAATTTGGTGAACAAGAAACCTCTGGTGGGGAATCTACATCACAAGGAACAAAATGGGAGTCTGGCGCACAAAGAGGTAAAGCAAATCCTATCGGTAATACAACATGGGAATCCGGTGCGCAAAGGGGAAAAGCAAACCCTATTGGTAACACTAAATGGGAATCTGGCGCGCAAAGGGGAAAAGCAAATCCTCTGTAAGAATTATGTCAACATTATTAATATCAGAACAAGATAAATTAAATATCTTGAAGCAATATGGCCTTTTGGCGGAGCAAGATGCGTTAAGTTATCCTCATGGTAAATACAATTCTTCTACTTATGGTACTAAAGAGGTAGAACCATCCTTTACTGGTGGTTTAGAAATTTTAGAAAAAGCTTGTTACGTTGGTACGTTTTTGGGTCCTTGGGGTATGGCTATTTGTTCTACAATTTCAATAATTAAAGGTATTGCTGATAAGGATAAAAAACAAATAATATTACAAACAATACTCTTAGCATTTTTGTATCGCGCAAAGATAATAACAGGTATTCTGCCGACCCCAAAGAAATTGGTGGAGTTAAGTAAAATGATTAAAACTGGAAACCCCCAAACAGTAGTTGAAGAGAATATCCTTAAAACATATAATAAAAGTATGCCTAATATTTTAACATACATTAAAAATATTATGACAAAAGATATTCATTGGTTTAAGGAACTACTATGGAATATTGGTATTATGTTTGGTGTTGAATTGACTATTGATGATTCTAAACCAGAACTACCCAATACCAAATCTATTCAAACCAATTTTAAATACACAAAAAACAATCCCTTGGTTTTTAAAAATGATAATTTTAGTTATTATGCTGATGGTTATGATAATAACAAAAATTTAAAAGTCTTTACAAAAAAGAATAATACAAATAATTGGATTGAGGTTGGCGTAAATACGCCTGAATATAATTCAATAATAAACAAATATGGTAAATATCTAAAAGAAAAAAATGAACAAGCCTAATAATATACAAGATAGAATAAAACTGTTAATGGAATATGATACAAGTAAAACGTATTCTGAAAATAAAGAATTGGTTAATGAAGCTACACTACCACCTTGGGCTTCTAAAGTTGTTGAGTTTATTAAAAATAGGTATTTTAAATTTGTTAAAACCCCAGATGATTTAAAAAAAGCATTTATTCAAACTTGGACAAAAAATTATTCTAAACCAGAATCTGTTGCAAAATTGTTAAAAAAAGCCAAACTTCCCGAATTAAGTTCAAAAATTGATGAGATTTTAGTCGTAGTTAAAGATATTGAAGTAGGAATACAAAAGAATCTTGATATTATTGGAAACCCACAGAATATGCCAAACGAAACTATTATAACTAGTAAGAATAATTTAAGTAAATTAGTTGAAGATTTTTTTGAAGAAAATGGCATACTTTTTGCTAATTATGTACAAGGATTACAAACATTAAGGCAAATTAATGCCCCAAATTCACCAAACATTAGATTAATGGATTATTATGATAAAATAGATAGTTTGCAAAATATATACAAATCTAATAATTTTCAAATAACAACAACACAAGAATTTACTAAACTTAAAAAAGAAATAAGTATTATTTTTAAAGAATTTAATGATGAAGTTTTTGCTAACACAACAACACCATTACAACAAAAATGGTCTTTATATGTAACAGCTATGGGGTTTCTTAGGTTACTAAGTGATTTCACGCTTGTACAGACTATTTGGAGTATGCTTATGCGCACAGATACACCTATTCGAAAAAAAGATAGATTAAAGCCTGTTATAGATACTTACTGCCGCATATTCTGTTTGTTCACAATTAGAATTGATTTAAGCCATATATAAGGATTTTTGCATGAGTCACCAGCAGCAACTTAGTTTTGTGGCCAGTGTCAAAGACCAATTCCCAGAATACTTTATCCAAACCAAAGTTTTGGAGGTTGGCTCTTTGAACATTAACGGCAGCGTAAGGCAGTTTTTTAATAATCCAGACAAATACATTGGCTGCGACTTGGGGGAAGGCCCAGGGGTGGACATTGTCTGCACCGGCCATGAGCTGCCATACCCAGACGGGATGTTTGATGTGGTGATCTCATGCGAGTGCTTTGAGCATGACAAGCACTGGGAAAAGACGTTCCAAAAGATGATTGACTTGGTGCGGGATGATGGTCTGGTGATTTTCTCCTGTGCCACAATAGGCAGACCGGAACATGGCACGAGTCGGGCATCACCGGTAGACGCGCCATTTACAAACGATTACTACCAAAATTTGAGGGAGGAAGATTTCAATGACTTCAAGCCTCTTTTTAAAAAATACAAATTTGGTCAGTGCCTTAGTGCAAAAGACCTATATTTTTGGGGATTGAAATGAACG
>CAISTO010000437.1 GCA_903888395.1 uncultured Bacteroidota bacterium
ACCATCGCAACATCAGTTTCATATACCTGTAATGTGACTTGGATTTACCATTGACACTCCAGTAAAAATTGCTCGTTATGGAATCAATTCTGCTATTTCTATTGTAGAAGATAATTTAATAGAACAAATGCGAGAATTTTATTGCAATAAATTAAATTTTCCTTACGAAAAAATTGCTGATACCGAGCATGATTATAGGGCAAAAAGAATTACTGCCTATTTAAATTTAGTAGATTATATAGTTCAAGACCAATCGAAAGAAATAAAATCAGAAGTATTTGAACCATTGACAGACATTACAAAATATTTTGAACTATTACCTGAAAATTCTCCTGTAAAAATTCAATATAATCAACTTCAAGAATTAAGTGGTGACGCTAGAATTAATTTAGAAAACGAGTTAAGAAATGAATTAATTAATGGTTCTATTGAGGTAAATATAATGACCAAAGTTGATAAGCCAAATTTTGATAAAGAAGGCAATACATTGGGAGTAGAGTTTTCGGATGCATTATCGGCTTTACGTGGTTTTGCAAATAGTAATTTAAATTCAGGAATTATATTTTCGGCTGGTTTAAATCCTAGGTTATACAGCTATTGCGAATCGTTTCCGGATTTTTATCCTGACAAAAATGGCTATTTAAAAAAGAAAATTATTTTAAAAGTAAGTGATTATAGATCTGCTTTAGTACAAGGAAAATTCTTGGCAAAAAAAGGGTTATGGGTTTCAGAATATAGAATAGAATCTGGCTTAAATTGTGGCGGACACGCATTTGCTACTGAAGGACTTTTAATGGGTCCTATTTTAGAAGAATTTAAAAACAAAAGAGATGAATTATTTGACGAAGTATTTGCTGTTTGCGAAGCCGCTTTAACAGCTAACAACAAAGGAGTATTTAAGGGAAAACCTGTATTTAATATCACCGCTCAAGGAGGAATAGGAACTGCCAATGAAAATAATTTTTTCATTGATTACTATCAATTAAGTAGCATTGGTTGGGGAAGTCCTTTTTTATTAGTTCCCGAGGTTACCAATGTAGATGAGCAAACATTACAAAGTTTGGCTACCGCTAAGCCCGATGATTATTTTTTAAGTCATGCTTCACCTTTAGGTGTGCCTTTTAATAATTTTAGAAAAAGCAGTTCAGAAGCACAAAGAATAGAACGTATTGAAAAAGGAAAAGCAGGAAGTCCGTGCTTAAAAAAATTCTTGCAATTCAATACAGAATTTACCAAAACACCCATTTGTACCGCTTCTACTAAGTACCAATATTTTAAATTAAAAGAACTAAAAGAAGCTGGATTAAGTGAGGAGAAATATGCGGAACAAGTAAAAATAATTCAAGAAAAAGATTGTTTGTGCGAAGGATTAAGTGTGCCGGCTTTATTGGTAAATGACATAGCTGTGCCGTTTAATTTTAATGCAGTTACCATTTGTCCTGGACCTAATTTGGCGTTTTTCTCGGGGGTACATACTTTAAAACAAATGGTGGACCATATTTATGGTAAAACAAATATTTTAAACGATGTGCCAAGGTCAAATGTATTCATGAATGAACTTAGGCTTTATGTAAAATATTTGGTGAATGAAAACAATAATATTTCACTTCAATTTAACCAGAAAAAAGAAGATTATATTAATAAATTTAAAGCAAATTTATTAATAGGAATCAACTACTATCATGAGTTGGCAGAAAAAATGGAAGGCCAAGCCAATGAACTATTTAAAGGCATGCAAAATGAATTAGAACAAATAGAAATTTCATTGCTTGCTTTAAAAACTGCTACTGTAACTGTATAAATTATTTAGAGAAATAACATGTTAAATGCTGACTCAAAAGTAGATTTTGCTAAGAATATTTTGGCTTTAAAAAAAGCTAAAAACGCAGTAATTCTTGCTCATTATTATCAAGAACCAGCTATTCAAGACATAGCCGATTTTGTGGGTGATAGTTTGGCTTTATCAAAACAAGCAGCTAGTACCAATGCCGATATAATTGTTTTTGCTGGGGTACATTTTATGGCTGAAACAGCAAAAATTTTAAACCCAACTAAAAAGGTTTTATTGCCCGATTTAGCCGCTGGTTGCTCCCTGGCGGAATCATGTTCTGCTACCGATTTTGCTGCTTTTAAAAAACTGCATCCAAATCATGTTTGCATTACTTATATCAATTGTTCGGCTAAGGTAAAAGCATTAAGCGATATTATTTGTACTTCGTCAAATGCTAAAAAAATAGTGGAATCTATTCCTTTGAATACCCCAATAATATTTGCTCCTGACCGTAATTTAGGAAAGTATTTAATGCATGAAACTGGTAGAGATATTTTACTTTGGGATGGAGCTTGTATAGTTCATGAAGCGTTTTCATTTCAAAAATTATTAGCCCTTCATTTATTGCATCCAAATGCAAAAATAATAGCACATCCAGAATCTGAAACTGATGTATTAAAAGTGGCGCATTTTGTTGGTTCAACTAAGGCTATGTTAGACTTTGTAAAAAATGATGCTTGCACAGAATTTTTAATAGCTACTGAAGTTGGAATTATACATCAAATGATGCATGACGAGCCTCATAAAACATTCATTCCCGTTCCTGCAAAAGAAGACAATACTTGCGCTTGCAGCGAATGTGCATATATGAAAGTAAATACAATGGAAAAATTATATAACTGCTTATTGAACGAAAGTCCTGAAATATTACTTTCAGAAGAATTGATTAAAAAGGCAATTTTACCATTAAATAAAATGTTGGATTTATCAAATTAACGCAATGGAAAATACAGATATTCTTATTGTAGGTTCGGGCATTGGAGGTTTATCGTTGGCTATAAAAATAAATAGCTTAAATCCTGATTTGAAAATTACATTAATTACTAAGGCAGATGCGCTAGAAAGTAATACAAGATATGCGCAAGGTGGTATTGCTGCTGTGTTAGATACCATTAACGATTCATTTGAAAGTCATATAAACGATACTATAAAATGTGGTGCCGGACTTTGTATAAAACCAATTGTAGAAATGGTGGTTCACAAAGCGCCTGAAAGAATAAAAGAATTGGTGGACTTAGGTGTTCAATTCGATAAAAAACCGAATGGAAATATTCACTTGGCTTTGGAAGGCGGTCATGTTGCGCCTCGCATAGCACATCATAAAGATAAAACAGGTTTTGAAATAGAAACTGTTTTGTTAAATGAAGTAAAATCTAGGAAAAATATTAATCTTATTTCACACCAAAT
>CAISTO010000438.1 GCA_903888395.1 uncultured Bacteroidota bacterium
AAAAATTTTAATACATTGAAAATCTATCAATTAAAATTTACCTAGAACTAGGCGCTACCGATAAATCTACAAATTCATTATTCAGAAATTTATAATGGGCAGTCATGGCAATCATTGCAGCATTATCAGTACAATATTCAAAAGCAGGTATAAAAGTATTCCAACCTAATTTTTTACCTTCCATTTCTATTTCATTTCTTAAACTACTATTGGCCGAAACGCCACCTGCCAATGCAATGTTTTTTATTCCGGTTTGTTTACTTGCCAATAATAATTTATTCATTAAATGTTTTACAATGCTGTTTTGAATAGAAGCACAAAGATTATCTCTATTCTCTATAATAAAATTTTCATTTTTTAACATTTCTTTTTTTAAAAAATAAAGAAATGAAGTTTTTAAACCACTAAAGCTATAATCTAAATTTGGAATATTAGGTTTGGCAAATTGGTAAACAACTTGCCCATTTTTAGCGTATTCATCAATTAATGGTCCGCCAGGATAAGGTAAACTTAACATTTTAGCAGCTTTATCAAAAGCCTCTCCCGCAGCATCATCTATGGTTTTACCAATTATTTTACTTTCAAAATAATTAGAAAATATAGCAATTTGAGTATGTCCGCCACTTACTGTTAAGCATAAAAATGGAAAAGAAGGTTTGGGTTCATCAATGAAATGTGCCAAAACATGCGCTTGCATATGATTGACTGCAATCAATGGAATATTTAAACTTTGAGCCAATGATTTGGCAAAACTACAGCCCACCATTAACGAACCAATTAAGCCAGGATTTTGAGTAAATGCAATGGCATTTAATTCAGACAATTGAACATTTGCAGTTTTTAAAGCTACGTCTAATACAGGAACAATATTAGCTTGATGCGCTCTGCTGGCTAATTCAGGAACCACTCCACCATAAAGTTCATGTACTTTTTGACCTGCAACTTTATTGCTTAAAATTTTACCGTTTTTTATAATTGAAACTGCTGTATCATCGCAGCTAGATTCTATGGCAAGTATAGTAATATTGGTTAACGACATTTTTTGGTTCAAAAAATAGAGTGTTAGAATATATTCAGTTTAAAATATTTATTTATATTTGGCGAAACTACATTGAAAAAACTACTAATTAAAATATCGTACACCTTGTTGGGCATTTTCTTTGCCTTATTACTGCTTGGGTACCTGATTTTCAATAGTTCAAAATTTCAAAATTTTATTATTCAAAAAGCGGATACTTATTTAAGCGAAGCTTTTAAATGTGAAATAAATATTGGCAGAATCAATTATGATGGTTGGACAAAATTTAGTTTAGATCATATTTATTGGGGCGACCAAAAACAAGATACTTTATTTTATGTAAAGAATTTACAATTTGATATTGGCGGAATTGAAATTGACTCATCAAAATTTATTCTATCAAAAGTAAATATAGATGGTGGGATGTGTAAAGTAATTACCTACCCCGACAAAACATTTAATATTGATGTATTATTTAACATTTTTGATAAAAATGATACAATAAAACCAAATCCAAATGCTCAAAAATTTAAACTAATTTTTGATGAAGTTACAGGCACAAATTGTAGATTTAAAATAATAGACTCTACCGTTCAATGGGATCAGGCAGGTTTTAATCCTTTCGACCAAGATTTTTACGGATTAAATATTAACGCTAGCCATTTTAAAATCATAGAAGACTCCTTGCATTTTTTCTTAAAAGATTTAACAGGTTTTGAAAAATGTGGTTTACAAATCAAAAAAATGGCTTGCAAAGCCATCATCTCCCCTACTATTATGGAATTTGCAAACCTCGATTTGCAATTAAATAAAAGTAAAATAAAAGATTATGCTTGTATGAAATTTGAAAACTACGATAGTTTAGCAAATAATTTTATTAGTAATGTTAAACTATCTGCCAATTTAAAACAAAGCTATATCCATATTTCTGACATTGCTTTTTTTGCACCAATGCTTAATGAGTATAATTACGATGCAGTAATAACCGCAAAATTAAGAGGCACCATTGATAATTTAGATTTAAAAGATGCGCATTTAAAATATGCAAATCATACCCAATTTCATGGGCATGCAAGCATGAATGGTTTACCAAATATTGATCAAACATTTATTGAAATTTTTGCGGATTCAGCTACATCGGTAAAGAAAGAATTAGATAAATTAGCGGGAATGGAATTGCCAAAAGAATTAGAGCGATTTGGCATATTAAAATTTAAAGGAAGTTATACCGGATTCTTTAATGATTTTGTAGCTTATGGTAAATTAGAAACTCCATTTGGAAACATTAGTTCCGATTTAAATATGAAGTTAACGAATGATGCTTTGCAATCAATTTACTCTGGGAAATTAGCTATTACAGACTTTAACTTGGGAGAACTTTTAAATGATACCAAGCAGTTTGGAACCCTAAGTTTAACAAGTGAATTAAACGGAAAAGGTTTTGATGTAAAAACGTTAAAAGCAACAGCAAATACCAATATTCAAAACTTTACCTACAATGGTTATAACTATAAAAACATTGAATTAACAGGTGATTTTGATAGAAAATATTTCAATGGCAAGCTTCATATTAATGATGAAAACATTGGTTTAAGTTTGGTAGGCAAGGTTGATTTAAATAAAAAAATACCCTCGTTTTTATTTGAAACAACATTCAATCGTGTAAGGCTTAAAACTTTAAATTTATACGATAAAGACTTGATTGTTTCTACCCAAATTAACGGAGATTTTTCAGTAAAAAATATTGATAAAAACAGCGGTATTATTGATATCATTAATACCAATATTGAATATAATAATACGGAATATGTTTTTGATGAAATAAATATCAAATCAAGCAATGCTGGAACTAACAGTAGAAAATTGATTTTTAAAAGCGAATTTTTAAATGCAAACATCAACGGAGATTATAATTTTATGAATCTGCAAAAATGTTTTAATAATATACTATGCAAAATTATTCCTGCTTATTTAACACCTTATAAAAACGAAGAAATTACCAATCAAAATTTTGATTATTATTTAAATATAAAAACTACTCAAAAACTTTCACCCTTATTTTTCCCTGAAATTGGTATAGAACAAATGGAGTTAAAAGGCAATTTTAGTAATTCCAAAAACAATATTGAAATACTTGGATTTATAGAATCGCTAAGAATTAATCAATACTACTTTTCAGACTTAACTTTAAAAACTGATGTTAATTCAAATAATACTGCACAGTTTTTATTTGGAATATCAAAACTTTCACAACATGATACAACACTTTTAAAAGACTTTGCTATAAAAACCAATATAGCTAATAATAAAGCTAGTTTGGAGGTTTTAGTAGAAGATACAACCAGCATTATTTATGCAAACATTCATAGCACGGTTGTTTTTTCCCCTCATTTAATTAAGCTAAACTTTAATCAATCAAGTATTAATTATAGCCAATCTAATTGGAATATAAATCAAAATGGAGTTGTAAATTTTTATGATTCAACTATTAAAATAGAACAATTATTATTAAGTAATTCAAACCAATTAATTGGATTAAATGGCAGGTATGATTTTAATTCAGGTAAAAAAAATGTATTGCTTTCATTGACCGATTTTGAATTAAATAATATCAATGTATTTTACCCAAAAATTGATATAAACATTGATGGAAAAGCAAATGGAAACATTACCTATCAAGACTTGCAAGGTCAAAATATTATCAATGGAAATATTGGAATCAATAATTTACAATTAGACAATGATTCTATAGGTGATTTTGAATTAACAAGTTCTTACGATGACAAAAACAATAGACTTAGTTTTGATGCAAGTGCATTAAACGGAAAACTAAATAATTTAAAAGCAAATGGATACTGGCTTTTAAACACAAATGCCATTGATGCCAATATTAGTTTGAATAATGCCAATGCAATTGCATTTCAGCCTTTTGTAAAAGAATATATTACAATTTATGAAGGTAAATTAAGTTTAAAAGCTATAGTCAGTGGCACATTAGATAAACCAGATATAGATGGTTATTTACAAGTGAATGATTTTAAAACTAAAATAAATTATTTACAAACCATTTACAATTGTTCAAGTACCATTCATTTTAATAAAAACTTATTTGAAATTTCGCCTTTTTACATGAGCGATATTTATAATAATAAAGCAAAAGTAAGTGGATCTATCAATCACAATAATTTCAATAAATTTGATTTTGATATTAACATCAATAATTTTAAAAATTTAATGGTTTTAAACACTACTAGCAAAGACAATTCATTGTATCATGGAATAGCTTTTGGAAGTGGAGATATGACGATAAAAGGCCCGTTAAATGATGTGGCCTTAAACATAGAAGCTGAAACTGAAAAAGGTACAAAAGTTGCAATTACTCCATTTGGAGTTAGTGATGGAGAAGATGAAACTTTGATGCATTTTTATTCAAAAGATACCATTAATAAAATGGTTTTTAATAGGCAACAAAGTTTAAGTGGATTTTCAATTAATTGCTTAATTAAGGCAAAACCAAATGCTGAAGTTCAAATAATATTTAATGAACAAACTGATGATAAAATAAGAGCAAAAGGCATAGGTGATATCAAATTAGAATTAACCAGACAAGGTGCTTTTAATATGTATGGTGAATATATAGTTAATGAAGGCGATTATGTATTTACGGCTTTAAATATTGTTCCTAAAAAATTTATTTTACAAAAAAGTACCATTAATTGGAGTGGAGATCCACTGAATGCTCAATTAAATATTTTAGGCGTTTACAAGGCAAAAGCTACTGTAAGTGAACTTACCGGATCAAGTACTAATAATCAAAATTCTACATCAAATACAACGGAACAAAAAACAAATGTAGAAGCATTGATGAACATTCGTGGGACTTTGATACAACCTGATTATAAGTTTGATTTAAACTTCCCAGACGTTGATAATTCAATGAATAGTAGCAATATTTCAGATTTAAATTTAGCAGTAAATAATTTACGAAAAGAACCTGAAAATATGACTCAGCAAATTATTAGTTTAATTGTTTTTGGGAAATTTAGCGCTATCAATAACAATTCAAATAATGGGGGAATTAATAACAATATTGGTGTAAATACATTGTCGGAATTGGCTTCATCTCAAGTTAGTAATATTGTAAATAAATACATTCCTAATTTCGACTTAAATTTTGATTTGCAAAATGCAATTGATCCAACAAAAAATAGAAGTATTATAATTTCTGGTTCTACCTATTGGTTAAATAACAAGTTGGAAGTAAAAGGAAGTTTTGCAACCGATAATTCACAAAACAATATTTTAGCACAATATAATATTTCAAATAATGGCAATATTAAAGCCAGGGTATTTAACAGATTTACTACTGATCCTATTTTTAACAGAAACATTACCACACAAGGCATTGGACTTTATTATCGCAAAGAATTTGATAATATAAAAGACTTATTTATCAAAAAACAATATTGATTTATTTATTGATTTGGTGATTTATTGATTTGTTGATTTGGTGAATTGTTGATTTGTTGGAGTATTAAAAAAAATTCAATTAGTTATACGCTAACTCACGAATAGCTAAATAAGCCATTAAGCCACTACCTATTTCTAAGGCATTTTCATCAATATCGAAAGTAGGCGTATGAACTGATGAAACAATTCCTTTTTCTTCATTTCTAGTGCCTAATCGGTAAAAGCATGCAGGAATAATTTGACTGTAATACGCAAAATCTTCTGCAGCCATCCAAATATCTAAATCAATTACATTTTCAGGGCCTAAAAACTCAATTGCATGTTGTTTTGCTTTTGCCGTTAAAGTTTCATCATTATGCAAAAAAGGATAACCTTTTCTCACTTCAAATTCACATTTTCCACCCATGCTTTCAGCAATCATGGTGGCCATTTTCACCATTTTATCGTGGGCTTCTAATCTCCATTTTTCATCCAAGGTTCTAAATGTTCCTTCCATAATTACTTCATTAGGAATTACATTTGTGGCTCCATTAGCTATTACTTTTCCAAACGATAAAACACTTGGAATAATTGGGGAGCTCATTCTACTTACTATTTGCTGTAACGAAATTATTATTTGTGCGGCAATTACAACTGGATCAATATTTAATTGAGGCATGGCACCATGACCACCTTTACCAATAACTTTTACATATAATTCATCGGTACTAGCCATGTATAAACCACTTTTAAAACCTACTTTTCCAACAGGAATTAATGGCATTACATGTTGACCAATAATTGCATTGGCATCAGGATTTTTCAAAACGCCTTCGTTTATCATCATACTTGCACCGCCAGGTAATTTCTCTTCACCAGGTTGAAAAATAAATTTAATAGTTCCTTCAAATTCGTTTCTTAAACTAAAAAGTATTTGAGCAGCACCAAGCAAACATGAAGTATGTACATCATGTCCGCAGGCGTGCATTACACCTTCATTTTTAGACTTATAAGCTACATTGTTAAGCTCTTTAATTGGCAATGCGTCCATATCTGCTCGCAATGCAATGGTTTTAACTGAAGGATTTTTCCCCTCAATTAAAGCAACTAAACCAGTATTGGCTTTATGCTCAATTTTTGAAATTCCAATATTTTCTAATGCAATTTTTACATATTTGCTTGTTTCAAATTCTTGGAACGAAAGTTCAGGATTTGCATGCAAATGATGTCTAATATCTACAATGTTTTTATTGTTTATTTTAGATAAATTTTTGATGGAATCAATTAAATTACTATTCATTTTGTGAATTATTGGTTTTCAATTTTAGTAAAAAATAATTTCAAATAATGGGATTTTTATAATTTTTTTAATTATTACAGATTGGCTAAAACAAAAAAATCAGCATTTAATTTACAAAATGCTGATTTTTTATGTACTCCGGAAGAGATTCGAACTCTCACACCTTTGCAAGCACCACCCCCTCAAGGTGGCGTGTCTACCAATTCCACCACCGAAGCATAAGCTTAGGCTGCAACAGCCGCTGCCACTTTTGTATGAATTCTGTTTTTAGCAGATAACGCTCTTTTGCTACGTAATTTACCAAAACTTTTGTTTTTCATTTTTCCTTTTTTTGTTCTTAAATCGCCTTTTCCCATTTTGTCTAATCGTTTAAATATTTTTCTATTGGGCAAATATAATAAAATTAACCACCTGACAAACCTTAAAATGTAAATTGATTGGTTTTAACAAAAACGCTATGATTTAATAAATTTACAAATCAAGCTATACTGAATATAATTTATAATGTGCTTATTTTTAACATTTCAAATTTATTTTAATAATTACAAACAAATATATCCCATATTCATTTATTTTTGAAATTGTAATTATTTTAATTAAAAGACAAATATCCTAATTTTAAAAGGATATTATATGT